>JAAZGM010000118.1 GCA_012511245.1 Methanomicrobiales archaeon
GAACGTGCCGGTATCCTCCCGCCGTCACGGCAAACCCGTCGGGGATCTTCACGCCTTTTTTGGTCAACTCGCTGTACATCTCGCCGAGCGATGCGTTCTTCCCGCCGACGAGACCGACGTCCTCGTTCCTGACGTCGATGAACCAGCGGATATACTTCGTGTCCTGCTTCATTTTCTTCCTCCTGCCGGCACCGGCACCCGGTATGTTCCGGCAACGACGTTCTGCGGGTTCCCGGCAAAGAACGCCCGTATGTTCTCGATACTGGTCGCAAGGATCCGCTCGAGCGCCTCCCGTGTGTTGAAGGCGTTGTGCGGCGAGAGGATGGCCCGGTCGGAGTGGAGGATGGCAAAACTCTCGAGTGCTTCTTTGAGTTCAGCCGCCGGCGGCTCGCCCGCTCCCGCGAACTCCTCCTCGATCCAGACTTCCTCCCCCTCGAAGGTGTCGAGCGCGACGCCCCCGAGGCGGCCTTCGTTGAGGGCGGTCGCGACCGCCCGCGTATCCACCACGCCGCCCCGCGATGTGTTGATGAGGAGCGTTGTATCCCGGGTCAGGTGCAGCCGTTCCGCGTTGACGAGATGGTGCGTATCCTTCGTGTACGGGACATGCAGGCTGATGACGTCCGCCTGGCGGAAGATATCGTCGAGGGAGAGGTAGCGGACACCATACTCCTCCGTAAGCGCCGGTTTCTGGTGAGGGTCGTAGGCGACGACGTTCATCCCCGCCCCGTGGGCGATGCGGGCGAGGTGCGACCCGATACGCCCGGTTCCGATCAGGCCGAGAGTTTTCCCGTTGAGATCCATGCCCTGAAGTCCGGTCCGGGAGAAATCTCCCCGGGCGGTTCGCGCAAACATCGGCCTGAACTTCCGGGCAAGGGCGAGGATGAGCCCGAACGCGAACTCCGCAACCGTCGCCTCACCGTAGTGCGGCACGTTGCAGACGGCGATGTTCCTCTCCCGGCAGGCATCCACGTCGATGTTGTCAAACCCGGTCGATACGGCGGCGACCATCTTGAGAGAGGGCAGGCGGTCGAGAACCTCCCGGGTGACGTGCGACGTGACAAAAACCCCGATCCCGTCGGCATCGCCGGCGAGCGAGGCGTTCTCTATGGTGAGCGGTTCGGAGTGGAGCTCGATATCATAGCCGCTCTCGCGGGCGAAGGCATCCCTGACCACATCCTGTTCGTGCTCATCGAGGCCGAAGAAGACCAGTTTTGTCATATCTCACTCCCGGGACGCCATGTAGGAGGCGACATCGACCATCCTCTTTGCGTACCCGAACTCGTTGTCGTACCAGACCAGAACCTTGACCATCCGCCCGCTGACGACGTTCGTGGAGAGTCCGTCGACGATCCCTGAGTGCGGGTCGCCTATGATGTCGATCGATACGATCGGGTCTTCGGTGTAGGCGAGGTATCCCTTCATCGGTCCCTCCGCCGCTTTTTTCATCGCGGCGTTCACCGCATCTGCCGTTGTATCGCGCTTCAGTTCTGCGACGATATCGATGACCGACCCGTCGGGGATCGGTGCCCGGATCGCGATCGCATCCATCTTTCCGGTCAGCTCGGGGAGGACACGGGTGGTGGCGATGGCAGCCCCGGTCGTCGTCGGGATGAGCGAGACGGCTGCAGCCCGCCCCCGGCGCGGCTTCTTCGTCGCCCGGTCGACCAGCGCCTGGGTGGCGGTGTAGGCGTGGATCGCCGTCGCCATCA
>JAAZGM010000015.1 GCA_012511245.1 Methanomicrobiales archaeon
AAACGGCTGATCGTCTACGAAGGGGCGGGGCACACCCTCGACGAGACAGCCGAAAGCCTCTACGTCGAGGTGAAGGCGTGGCTCCTTAAGCACCTCCCGGGGACGCTGGTCTGACCGGGCGCTCCGCGGCCAGCCCTTCAAGATACCTCCGGGCTGCACAGGGATCGTCGCTCGAGAACCCATCGATGCTGAGCCGGAGTGCTTCGCGGATATCGTCCTCCGTGTTCAAAACCCAGGGAACGACGAGCAGCCCGGCCGCGTGCGCCCGCTCGACCAGTTCGTGCGAGACCCGATCCCATCTCGGAAGGAGGAGATCGGCCTGCACCGAGCGGGCGAGCGCTATGGGATCGCCGGTCGCTTCGGAGTAGATGAGGCCCGTTTGCGCCCCGGGCAGGAGATTCTTCATCGTCGCAACGCTTCCAGGGTGGAACGAGACGAGGAAGAGTCGCTCCGGCATCATCTCCATGAGTGCCGAGACGACGATTGCCTCCGTTCCGGGCTCCTTGATCTCCACGACAAGCCCCGTTTTGCTATGGACGAGGCCGAGAATCTCCTGGAGTGTAGGAATCCTCTCGCCCTCGCCGGCGTCCAGTCCGGCCAGGTCTTCGACGGTATACCCCTTGACCGGCCCGACCCCATTCGTCGTCCGGTCGACGGTCGCGTCGTGGATCGCAACAGGAATACCGTCCCGTGTGAGGCGCAGGTCGACCTCGACGAGATCGGCGCACGCCATACCCTTTCGGAGAGCGCTCAGGGTGTTCTCCGGCCCGAGCGCCCTCGCTCCCCGGTGTCCGATGATCAGCATGCCACGGCATACACCCGGGAATTTGAATAGGTTGCTGGTTGATAGGCCAGGATGCCAGGCGGCGGACCGGACCTTCGGCGCGGGCCGCCGCCCTGTGAAGCAGGGCCGGCAGACACCCATCTGAAAATGGTTATCTCTGTCGGATCCTCTTCAGTTCGGATCGGATATCGTCCATGCTTTTGTAATTTCGTTCCTGAAATAGGTTCACCGTATCGAGGACACCCTGCGATGCTCCGCTATCCTGCACCCGGGTGATAAGATCGCTCTTTGATGCAGGGAAGTTGATCCGGGACATGATCATCTCGATCTCCCGCGGGTCGACCTCCTGCAGTGGTCCGGCAACTTTTGACATCCCGCTCGTGGTAGACTCTTTCATACCTTTCATACCTCTCACCACTGTGTTCGCGCTCCCTTCAAGGAGACGGCCTCCGGTGGCTAAGGCCGAATAAATACCTGTCGTTCATGCCGCGGCAGCAAGGCTTGCCCTGCACCCGGTAGGACACCGAGTTCCGGGAACCCCGGGGCAACCTGACTTCTCTTTCGTGGGACATCCATCCGGAATCCAGGGGCTATACAGGCTCAGGCGAAAGGGCGGCAGGTACCGTCTCCGGCACCTGTAGAGAATAGGTTACTTCTGCTGAATTTTAAGGAACTCGGACTTCACATCTTCCGGATCATTGTACTGCCTGTCTTCAAACTGGTTCAGTGCGTCAAGAACGATCTGGGGTACCTCGGTTCCCTTCGCACGGCTAATGAGGTCGTTCTTCGATGCGGGGAAGTTTACTCCCGAGGTGCTCACCTCGATGATCTGCGGGTCGAGTTCCCGTATGGTCCCGGCAACTTTGGACTGCCCGCTCATGCCGGATTCCTGTGTACCTCTCATAATTCTCACCATCCGATCTCTAGTTCCCTCACGGGAGCGACCCCACCAGAGGTATAGTATCATAAATACCTATCGTCACTGCAATGAAGGGTGAAGAATTGTCCCCTATCAGCCGGGGGGGCGAGAACCCCGAGGTGATCCCTGGGGGCTCACACACGACAGGATTTTTACGATTGAGAAGGTTCCGGAACAGGCAGCCGAAAGAACCGGCTCTCCGGCAGGGCCATATCAAAAGGTTCATTTTTACTTACCTAACCAATCTCTTTTCATGCGAACGCATGGCATTCTTACGTTGCTCGCCTGCCTTGTCGCAGTGCTGGCAGTCGCTGGTGCAGGGTGCACCGGCACGACCGAACCGGACTACATCGTCGGCATCGACGAATGCCTACCCCCCCTACAGTTACGTCGATAAGGACGGCAACGCCCAGGGATTCGACGTCGATTCCATGAAGTGGATCGCCGAGAAGAAGGGCATCGAGGTGACGTTCATGCCGGTGGAATGGAGCGGCATCATCCCCGCGCTCCAGGCAGGGAAGATCGACATGGTCTACGCAGGGATGTCGATCACCCCCGAGCGACAGGAAGCGGTCAACTTCAGCAACCCCTACGGACCGTCAACCAGGACGTCGTAGCCCGCGAGGACTCGAATGTGACGCTTGAGGACGTCCTTGCCAGCAAGGTGATTCTCGGAGCGCAGCAGGGCTGCACCGCCGCCCACTGGATCGAGGATAACCTG
>JAAZGM010000119.1 GCA_012511245.1 Methanomicrobiales archaeon
GGCAAAAGAGAAGATCTTTGCCGATATCGGGAGCAAACACCGCCTGAAGAGAAGTTATATCTCTATCGAATCGGTTAACGTAGTAGCTGGTGAATAACGTGAACCAGGCAGATCCTCGCGAGATACAGACCCTCCAGATGTACTTGAACGAGTACGGGCAGCAGCTTGAACTCATGACGCAACAGCTCGGCATGATCGAGCAACAGCGGTTTGAGGGAAGCGCCGCCATCGAAGCGCTCCGCACCATCCAGGAGAACGCGGACAGCGTCGTCCTCCTCCCGGTCGGGGGGGGTGCACACCTCCGGGTGAAGGTGCTTGACGCCGATAGCGTTCTTGTGAACATCGGTGCGGACGTCTCCGTCGAGAAGGGCACCGCAGATGCGGTGGAGTATCTGGAGGATCGGCTAACCGAGCTTGAAGCGCTCGCAAAGAAGGTCGCAGGTTCGGTCGAACAACTGCAGGGCCAGGCAACAGAGATATCCCGGCGCCTCGAGGCGGCATACCGGGGGGCCCGGCAGGCTCAGGCAGGCCAGGGCGGAAGTTCATAATGTTTGATTCCCTGAAGAAAAAACTTCAAACTATCAGGACCAGGTTCACCTCGAACATCGAGGAGGCTGCCGGGGTCGAACCGGAGCCGGAAGCCGCCTTGTTCCCGGAGGTGGAGGCGGTTGAAGAACCGATCGTAGCCACCACCCCTGCCACCCGACCCGAGCCTCTGGTTACAGAGAAGGCGGTGCCGGAGGCACAGGAGAAACCTACTTTTTTTGAGAAGGTGAAGGTCCTTGTCCGGGAACGAGAAGTCCTCCTCCGGGAGAAGGATATCGAAGAGCCGCTCTTTGAGCTCGAGATGGTGCTCCTCGAGAACGATGTCGCACTCCCGGTCACGGATGAGATCATCGCCCGGATGCGTAACGATCTCGTCGGTAAACACCGCAAGATCGGTGTATCGGTCGATGATCTGGTGGTTTTGACACTGCGTTCCGCGCTCTGCGGGGTGCTCGGGGATGGGCTCGACCTCCTGCAGTATATACGCGAGCATGAGCGGCCCGTGAAGATCCTCTTCACCGGCGTGAACGGGACAGGTAAGACAACGACGGTCGCGAAAGTCGGCAATTACCTCCAGAAGAACGGGTTCTCCGTCGTCATCGGTGCAGGAGACACCTTCCGTGCAGGTGCTATTGAGCAGATACGTGTCCACGCCGACCGCCTCGGGATCAAGGTCATCCAGCACCAGGCGGGTGCCGATCCCTCAGCGGTCCTCTTCGATGCCGTCCAGTACGCAAAAGCGCACGATATCGATGTCGTCCTCGCCGATACGGCGGGAAGGTTCCACAACCGGGCAAACCTCATGAACCAGCTCGAGAAGATCCAGCGGGTCATGAAGCCTGATCTCGTCGTCTACGTCGACGAAGCGGTTGCAGGAAACGATGCGGTCATCCGGGCGGACGAGTTCAACAAAGCCGTCGGCACCGATGCAATCGTCCTGACGAAGGCGGACATGGACCCGAAGGGCGGCGCGGCGATATCGGTTGCACATACCGTTGGAAGACCGATCCTCTTCCTCGGCACCGGGCAGGGCTACGACGACATCATGCCCTTCTCACCCCGTGTCGTCGTCGACGAACTCCTCGGAGATGAGGCCTGATGCTCGGCAACCTCGGCACATCCCTGAAGGATGCGGTCAAAAAACTCGCCGGCAAGACGGTGATCGACCGGGCGGCGGTCGATGAACTGGTGCGCGATCTGCAGCGGGCGCTCCTCCAGGCAGACGTCAACGTCAAACTCGTGATGCACCTTTCGCAGGCGATCAAGCAGCGGGCTCTCGATGAGGAGCCGCCGAAGGGGATGGGCGTCCGCGAGCACGTTCTCCGTATCGTCTACCAGGAACTTGTCAACCTGATGGGGACGCCGGGAGCGGTGGCGCTCGGGCCCCAGACGATCCTGATGGCAGGGCTGCAGGGGAGCGGGAAGACGACGACGACGGCAAAACTCGCCCGCTACTTCCAGCGCAAAGGCCTCAGGGTCGGGGTGATCTGCGCCGACACGTTCCGGCCGGGCGCCTACGAGCAGTTAAAGACGCTTTGCGACCGGATCAGCGTCCCCTGTTTCGGTGATCCGGGGGAGCCCGATGCACTCAAGATCGTCAGGGAAGGTCTCCCGAAGTACCGCAAACTCTACGAGGTCATCATCATCGACACCCAGGGGCGGCACGCACTCGAGGAGAACCTGATCGAGGAGATCATCAACATCAACGAGATATCGCATGCCGACCACCGCTGGCTCGTGATCGACGCAGCACTCGGCCAGCAGGCGAACGAGCAGGCCCGGAGGTTCCACGAGGCGATCGGGATCGACGGCGTCCTCGTGACGAAGATGGACGGCACGGCGAAGGGCGGCGGCGCTCTCTCGGCGGTTGCAGAGACCCGGAGCGGGATCGTCTTCATCGGGAGCGGTGAGACGATCGACGACCTCGAACGGTTCGATCCGGATGGATTCATATCCCGGCTGCTCGGGATGGGAGACCTGAAAGCGCTCGTTGAACGGGCAGAAGAAGTGGTCTCAAGCGAGGATCTCGACGTCAACGCGATGCTCAAGGGGAAGTTCACGCTCCGGGACATGTACAAGCAGCTCGAGGCCCTGAACAAGATGGGGCCGCTCCGGCAGATCATGAGCATGCTCCCCCTCGGCGGCATGCAGATCCCCGACGATGCCTACGATATCACCAGCACGAAGATGCAGCGCTACAAGGTGATCATGGACTCGATGACGGCCTCGGAACTCGACGATCCGTCGGTGATCGGGAGTTCCCGGATCCACCGGATCGCCCGGGGGGCCGGGGTGACGCCTGATGACGTCCGCGACCTCATCAAGTACTACAAGATCATGCAGCGCGCTCTGAAGGGCATGCGGGGTATGGGCGGCGGCAAGTTCAACATGCAACGCATGATGAAGAAGTTCAGCGGACCCGGTAAATGAAGCGGTTTGCCGTTGTGGGGCACCTTGCCGCAACGAGTGGCACCTTCAGCCTCAATGATCTCCCCGGGAGCGGCGGGAGGATGGACGTCCTCTGCCGCTGCATCAACTCGGCGCTCTTTCTCTCGCACGACCTCCGGCGTGACGTCGAGTGTTACCTCATCCTCCTCGGGGAGCCCGGCCCCGAGAAGACCGTTCTCTTCTGCGGCGACGAGGTGCGCTACCTATCGCCGGACGAACGGAGCAGCGCCGCCCTGATCAAGAAGGCGCTCTCGATCCCCTGCGGCGACGAGTTCAGGGAATCTACGCCGGGGGTCTACGTCCGTCGCGGCGGGCTCTCCCGACTGCTTGGCGAGATACCGTTTGCAGTTCTCGATGAGACGGGAGAGGATATCCGGACGGCCACGGTGCTCCCGGAGGCCTATATCCTCTCCGACCACCATAACCTCACGGCTGCGGAGGAGGGCCTGATCGAGGGTTACTCTCGCTATTCGGTGGGGCCGCGGTCGCTTCACGCCGATCACACTATCACCGTCCTCTTGAACGAGATGGACCGGAGGGAATCCTGATGGATATCATGGAAGAGGTAGAAGCAATCCTTGGATACGGCGAGACCTGCAACCACTGTCTCGGGCGGTTCTTCGGGAAGAGGTCGTTTGGACTGACGAACGAGGAACGCGGCCGGGCTCTCCGGATCACCCGCGAGCTTGCGGTAAACGAGCCGCACCACGAACCTGACCCGGAGTCCTGCTGGATATGCGGTGGTGCGCTCTCCCATACCGATGTATGGGCGAAGAGGGTCGTCGAGGCGCTTGCCGGCATTGAGTTTGAGACGCTTCTTGTCGGGACGAAGGTGCCGCCGCTCGTCGCGGAGAGCGAGGAGATGGTCTGGAGCGACCTCTCGCTCCGCGATCCCGAGCCGCTGAAGGCTGAGATGAACCGGGAGGTCGGGAAAGCCGTCTCAGCCCTCACCGGGAAGACGGCCGACCTCAAGAAGCCCGATATCGTTGTGATCCTCGATCTCGCGGACGACTCGGTCGAGGTTCAGGTGAACCCTGTCTTCTTCACCGGCCGCTACCTGAAGTACGAGCGCGGCATCCCCCAGACCCACTGGGACTGCCGGTCGTGCCGGGGTGCGGGGTGTGAGAAGTGCAATTTCACGGGCAAACAGTATGCCGACTCCGTCGAGGAGCTGATCGGGAGGCCGGTGATCGAGATCTTCGATGCGGCAAACGCCGTCCTTCACGGCGCCGGCCGGGAGGATATCGATGCCCGGATGCTCGGATCCGGCCGCCCCTTCGTGATGGAAGTCGAAGCACCGCGGAAGCGGTCGGTGGATCTTACAGTGCTTGAAGCGGAGATCAACCGGGCGGCTGAGGGCCGGGTGGCGGTTCACCTTGACGGATGGGCGGATCGGAAGATGGTGCAAAGCCTTAAATCCGACAAAGCGCATAAAAAATACAGGATCCTGGTCGAGATCGACAGCCCTGTAACCCCAGATGAGTTCAGGGCAGCCCTCGATCAGCTAAAAGGTGTAACAATACAACAGCGCACCCCCCTGCGGGTGTCACACCGACGAGCGGATAAGGTCAGGGAACGGCAGGTCATCGATATCGGATGCACAGGCAGGCAGGACGACGGATACTGGGTGGAAGTCGTCGGCGAAGCGGGCCTCTACATCAAAGAATTGGTATCGGGAGACAACGGCAGAACCCAGCCCAGTCTTGCCCGGATCCTGGGGCGCGCCGCACATGTTGTCAGCCTCGATGTGGTGCTGGTCGAAACAACAAGCGAGTATGGTGAGTAATCATGGCACATCACAATGGACCACGCAAGAAGACGCGGTATAAATTCAAGAAAGACCTCAGAAAACGCGGCATCCCCCCGGTCACCTCGATAATCCAGGATTTCGAGATCGGGCAGAAGGTGCACGTTGTGGTCGAGCCGAGCATCCAGAA
>JAAZGM010000016.1 GCA_012511245.1 Methanomicrobiales archaeon
AGGTGTAGGAGAGGTTTGTCGAGATAGCGTAACCGCCGGTCTCAGGGATAGCAGGTTCGCTCTCGTTCGTCGGTATCGGGGCATCAAGGTAGTAGTGCAGGTGCCCTTCGCCCGGAGCATTCGGCTGTCCGGTCGGCTCGACCAGCGTGAAATCCGTCAGATCAACCTCGACGGTCACGTTCCCGGCCGGGATGCTGGCGCCTTCTTCAGGCGATATGATCGTAACGTTGACGGCCGATGTCTCTTCCGGTGTCTCCGTCGGCGTCTCTTCCGGCACCTCGGTCGGTATGACGCTTACAAAGACCATCAGTGCATAGGATGCATCCTCTATGGTATGCGACGGCGGCCCGTAGGTGTAGGCCAGGACATCGCCGTCGGCCACAGTCTCCAGCGCAGCCCCGGTCGTGCCCATCACATCGTTCACCCAGTATGTCCAGTTGTTCTGGACATCGTCCACTATCTCGTTCTCAATGAGATTGCCTTCGAGATCTGCAATCGCTATGACGCTGAGATTCCCCTGGTCGGCGGGCAGGTCTTCTGCTACCTGGTATTCGAATCCACCAAGGCGTGAAGCCTTATCAAGCGCTCCAAGCACTGTTGTTTCCGGGACCTGGTATGTCTCGCTGCTGTTCACTGGAGTGATGCTTACAAACTCGTCAGGGTCCAGTTCGACAGGCCCTTCCCCGATCGAGGCTGCCATACTTGCGGCAGAGATCGAAAGGAGCAGGATGATGCACAAACTGAACAGTAAAGGTCGTTTCATTCATATCCCCCCTTGTGGGAGAATCAATATTCTTTGTAATATAAAAATATTACTATAAATTGTATTTATGGTTTCATTTGATAAATCACAGTGTAAAACTATGTTTTGCTCTGGACAGCCTGACCATGTCCACCATCGTGGAGGACTCCACCCGCCATCCCCCCGGGCAGAGCCTGGAGGGGTGGGTCGCCTCCGCCGTGAGAAAAAAATGAATCCCGTGGGCAGCACCTTCCACGACCGTCCAGACCGTGCCGGAGATGCCGCCGTCTGATCTCTCGGGGTTGTTCTCGTTTATATCACATTGCCTGCGGCGGCATTCTATTCCTCTGCCGGGATTACAACCTCTGCCGCCGCGAGGGTCTCTTCTCCTGTCTCCGCCGGGGTTGTTGCTGCCTCATCCACGACCTCTACGGTCAGATTCATGCCCGGCGGCACTAACACCCGGTCGATGATGTGGATCACACCGTTGGCCACGATGATATCCCCCTGTGTTATGACAGCATCCTCGATCATGATTTCACCGTCGGTGGTGGAGACGTTCAGATCCTCACCGGCAAGCGTCTGCACCGTGCTCATGTTCTCCGACTTGTTATCGCCCCCGAAAAGCCCGTTGAAGATGTCCATGAGGCCGCCGTCGGTCTGATCTTCAGCCTGTTCCACCGTCATGTTGGTGAGGTTCTCCGTTGTGTACAGCCCCTCAACGACATGGTAATGAAGAACCGTGGTCAGGTTCTCGGTCTCGTTCATGAGCAGGTCTACAGTATCGTTCCCGAGAGCATCGAATGCCTCATTGCTCGGAGCAAAGACCGTGTACGGGCCTTCATCAGTCAGGGTATTATAGAGATCCGTAACCCCGATCGCTTCGGCAAATCTCGTCAGATCACTGTCCTCATCGATGTAGGCGGCGATCGCCATATCTTCCGTCAGGTTCTCTGCCTGCCCGACTGCATCATCGGGCGTGACCGTTGCATCCTCATCTCCCACCAGCGCTGCCGTCACAGTAAACGGCAACGCCAGAAGGACGAGGATGCACATGCATAGAGTCGTCCATCGTCTCATACTACCATCCCCCCTGGGAAGGGGGCTGAGAATAGGTACTGGATTATATAAATTTTCCCATATCCGGGCTGTGCGCCCCGATGACGAAAACAGTGTCTCGAATAGATTTTCCGGCCCATAAGGTCTCTTAGCCCGGGAAAAGCATGGGGTGTAATCCCTCATTGCGCCGGACGAGGGCACCCGCACCCCCGGGTGTCAGCCGATACGAGGCGAGAGCAGATCCCGGTGATCAGGAACCTTACAACCGCACCAGAACGGACTTCTCCTCCGTATACGCATCGAGCGCCCTGCTGCCATTTTCCCGGCCGATGCCGCTCGCCTTCGTCCCCCCAAACGGCACTTCCGGCGGAATCTTCAGGTGCTGGTTGACCCAGACGATCCCCGCCTCAAGTTCTTCCGTAGCCCGGGCGATCACGCCTGCAT
>JAAZGM010000120.1 GCA_012511245.1 Methanomicrobiales archaeon
GACTTCACGGGCGGCGGCTTCGGCGGCGACTATGACTTCTTCGGCGGTGGGACCAGCAAGCCCCGAAAGCGGAAGAGCAGCGGCAAGAGGAAGAAGCGGTGAACCGCCCCCGCACCCTCCTCATCACTGCCCTGGCGGCCCTGCTCCTGCTCGATGTCGTGACCACCACGCAGGCGCTCTCTCTCGGGTTCGCGGAAGCAAACCCTCTCCTCCAGACGATCGCCTCAATGCCCGCCCTCCATACCGCTCTCAAACTGTCCTTCGCGGGCGTCGTGGCCGTCCTGGCCGGACTCACCGACCGGATCCACCCGGCCGGCGGGGATTGCGTCGTCTGCTCCGCCGTGGCGTTCTACTGTCTCCCGGCTGCCTCAAACCTGTATCAGATGTCATCACTTCTCTGAGGCCGCGCAGCATCTCACAGACAGATGATCCGGACATCTCCAAACGTTTTCTTTATCCCGCGCTCCCACTCCTCATATCGCCGTTCGTTCACCTGCACGTCGAATAGCACGACGATAACGGTATCATAGTGCTGCGAATACCTCATCAGTTTATCTGCAATCGTCTGGAGATCCCGGGTATGCGTCGGCCCCTTCACCTCGATAGCGATATTCCCGACGACAATGTCCGGCCGGGACGAGCCGGTCTGCACCTCGACCCGGGCATCGGAAAACCGCCCCTTAATGTATCCCTGTAGCTCGCGGTGGTAATCCTGCTCGCATGTGTTGCTCCATGACGGCCTGAACCCCTCGATATGGCTCGTGAGTCGGTTCACCAGCTTCCGCGCCTCCGCCTCCTCACGGTCCCGCCGTGCGACCTCCTCCAACTGCTCCTGTGGGACCCAGACAACCTTACCTTCCATCGTCCGATACTCCACCAACCCCCGCTGCCGCTGAGACTCGGCAAACTCCGCCTCTCTCCGCACCCGCTCCCTCTCCTCTCGGGCAAGGCACTCGGCATGCACCTCTTCCTCCCGGGCGCGGCGCTCAGCAGCGCGTACATCCTCCCGCACCCACCAGTAGCCGAACCCCACAACCCCCACCAGGCACACGGCCCCGATCAGCATGAGAGTGGATGCGTTTGCAGAGAGCCAGGCCATGATCGGCGGGACGGCAAAGAGCCAGAAGACATACAGGCCAACAACCACGAAGCCAATACCTCTTACGATATTTGAAAACGTATCATCGGAATCCATCCATCAGAGATCATATTTTGCCAAAATAAAGCTAGCCGATCGGCCTTTTGGTTATCAGGCGTATATATGGATCGATACGCGGATAAATGAAGAAAACAACAGGAGAAACTAGAGCTGATGATCAATGGGACTGTTCGATCGGTTAGGTGACCGACTACGGGATATCAAAGGCGATTACGACATCCGGCAAGCAGAAGAAGCGGCAATACAGGAGGAAGAGCGCAAGCTCATCCGGGATTATAGCCTGAAACGCACCGGGCAGACCGGGCGCTATCTTGTCGATGACGATCACATCATCGAGATCAATCTCCGTAGCCCGGCAAGCATCCAGGCCGCCCGCGACGCGCTCGACGAGTATCAACGCAATCCTAAGATCCGGCGGGTTTCAAAGGCACAGGCGAAGGAGATCAAGAAGAGTGCCGGGAGCGGATCGCGACCCGATCCTCTGGGAGACATCGGGAGGAATTTTAACGCAAACTTCGCCGACCAATTCAGCGATTTCGGAGGACTCGACGACTACGACTTTATCACCGGCGAGACCCGAACCCCTCAGAAGAAACGGAGGAAAAGCAACAAGAAGTAACTTACTCGATTTCACTACCCCTTCTTCTTTTATTATTTCATCCATGAGCGCGCGCACCAAATCCGCATATTCTTCAATTCTTTCTGAGGGTGCCCCCGCTTAAAACATTTGATTTCATCTCCTCCAGAATGTCTGCAATTTGTTTGCGGATAAGTGCGTCCTGATTGTAGATCGGAACCGGTTCATGGGCGGAATTGGTTCTCTCTTGTAATGCCTTCTCTTCGCTGAGTTTTGCCTTTGTTAGCTCCCCGATAACGGCCTGACTCATATTGGGATAGTCTCTATTGTCCACCTTCGCCTGAAGCCAACGGTAAATATGTCCGGGTACACGGGCGCCGACTTGTTTACTCCCTTTGTTGCTCATGTGCTTTAGCATGAGTTGATTTTGATTATGATCTTATGTTTACACTCGAAACAAATAGCAAACATTATATCATATGGTTAACAATTCGGTAACTATGGAAAACAACGGATCCGACCAGGTAGGTGCTCGCCTACCCCCGTTCCTCCTCAGGTGGATTCGGGGCAAGGTTTACACCGATAAAAACCCCGGCGGGGAGTATAAAAGCATGAGCCAGGCGATTGTGGGGGAGCTGACCAAGGCCAAGATATGCGACGACCTCGGTTTACTTTCGCCCTGCGCGCGGCAAGATGATAATTACCCGAGCCAGCAAACTCCTCCCATATGCCCAAGAGGTGAATTATGCAACGAAACGCCGTAAAACAACGCGGCAGCCCCCATCCCACCGCCTGCAAGCTCGGGAATGAAGGAACTGCCAAAAGTACAAGTATCGTCTACGA
>JAAZGM010000121.1 GCA_012511245.1 Methanomicrobiales archaeon
TCGGCCGTTTCGTCGGTGCAGCAACCCGCGATCCAGGCCGAGACAAACAGCAGAAAAACGACGGATACGATCTTCATCACCTTCCGGCCTCCCTCGATCTCCGCAGCACCCCCTCGTGTCACGGCCACGTCGTCGCCACCAGGTAGTATGCCCCTTCGTATTCCAGGTGCGGGTAGACCCATGTCTCCCGGTCGGGGCCGTAGGTATCCTGGAGCGCCCTGCTCTCCGCGTAGGAGACGTCGGCTCCACCGATGAAGCGCCGGTCGCTCCTACCCCACTCCCACGCCGACGGGTTTCGCTCATCGCCGCGGATGACCGCGCCGAGCGCCGGATGCTGCTCGAAGTCCTTCTCGGTCAGGGGGATAACCACGTTCTCTCCCGGCTCCGCGCTCTCCATGACGTAGAGCATCGGCTGACCGCCCGAACCCTCCATCGCGTAGATGAGGAGAGCGTCGGCGAGCACGAAGCCGAGCGCGACCGCGACGGTTCCGGCGAGAGCGCAGGCGACGACGAGCCCCGCCGTCTTGAGCCGGTTGCCGGGTTTCTTACCTCCTTCCATTCTGCACCTCTTCAAACATTTTAATGAATCTGGACGCGGGTGGCGTAGTATACCCCGTCGTATTCGAGGATCGGCGCATCCCTTGTGTATACGCCGAAAGACTCGGTGAATGCGAGGCACTCGGCCCCCGTCATCGGGACCGGCGCGGATTTCGGCATGTTGGGGTTGCCGCCGACCCCCCGGATCGCGGTGGCAAACACCGGGTGCTGCTTCAGGTCCCGGTCGGTCAGGTGGATGACGGATGCACTCTGCAACTTCTCTTCCCCGACCGCCTCCACAACCAACATCTGAGGAGGCCCGTCGGCTCCCGTGACCAGGGTAATAAGGGTCGTAAATCCGAACACGACCGCTGCGACGAGGGCAACGACGCCGATGAAGGCGAAGACCCCCACGGCAATCAGGCGCTTATTGTCAGACTCCATGCAATCACCACATCGGATATTCCATGAAGGGGCTTAATCTATCGGAGCAGGAGGCCCTGCAGGGCAGAGCACATCTTCCGAACGATATATGATATGCAACGGGGACACCGACTGCTCGGCACGCGCCCGGGGCTCGACTGGAATTATCCAGAACGTTTCGTTGCCGAAGGTTATGCTCCCGACGAGGGCATTTTCCCCGGTCGTCAGGAGGATGTCGCTCCCCTCGACACCGGTGATCGCCCCCTCGCTGGTATCGATACCGTCATCGATCTGCTCAAAGCCCATCCCGTGCTGTTTAGCCCGATATGCCGTGCCATGGATGGAGAGGGAGAGTCCGTCTCGGATCTCTCGCGAGAGGGCGGTATGATTGAACGTCACAACATCGTACCGCTTGATGCCCTTCGGGATCTGCAACTCCTCCGGCGCCGGGATCCCGGCGGCCGTGAGATCGGAGAGAGATCTCGCATCCACAACGAGTACGTTCATGGAGTCGCCGACGACAAGGATCGGTTCATCACCGGAACCTGGAGCATCTGAACCCAACGCGATCATCACTACGATCAGAAGGCATACCAGAAGAGCGATACTCGCGATGTGGGATTGCTTCATGGTGTTTCCTCAAGATGATGGGCGATCTCCGGGGCAGATCGCGGCATCCACGCGGGAGAGGTCGACGTACCTCTATAAACGATCTCTGTCACGATCGTCTACACGTCGGGCCGCTTCGGGACAATCGGCCCCCCGAACAGGGCAATAGTGGGAAAAAGAGAGCGCCGGGCGGGGCAAAAGAGAGGGTCGCCCGGCCCCACCGGTCTTTAGAGGGTGTGCGCAGGCACGCACCGGTTGCCCGTATACGACACGACGGGGCGGTGGAGTTCTATCCCGAGCGCCTCCCGGAGGAGGTCCTCGATCGTCTCCACGGTCACGAACGTGAGATCGTTCCGGGCATCCTCGGGCACATCCTCGAGGTCCCGCTCGTTCTCCCGCGGGAGGATGACCGTCCTGATCCCGGCCCGGTGCGCCGCAAGCACCTTCTCCTTGATCCCGCCGACCGGGAGCACGGCGCCGGAGAGCGTCACCTCGCCGGTCATCGCGACCGTCGGGTCGACCGCTTTTCCGGTAACAAGGGAGGCAAGAGCGGTAACGAGGGTCACGCCCGCAGACGGCCCGTCTTTCGGGGTCGCTCCCGCCGGGACGTGGATGTGGATGTCGCTTGCGAAGAAGTCGAACCCGGTCGCGATCGCCGCGAGCCTTGAACGGATCAGGCTGAGGGATATCTGGGCCGACTCCTTCATCACATCGCCGAGTTGCCCGGTCAGGGTGAGCTTTCCTTTGCCGGGCATGAACGTCCCCTCGATGAAGAGGATATCGCCGCCGACCGGTGTCCAGGCAAGCCCCGTCACCACGCCGGGCGGGTTCTCCTTCCGCGCCACGTCCGGCCGGACGGTCTCCCGGCCGAGGATCTCGGGAAGCATATCCACCGTCACGATGTAGGGGAGATCGGCCGTTCCCGAGACGATCTTCGCAGAGACGTACCGGGCGATCCGGGCAAGCTGCTTCTTGAGCGTCCGGACACCCGCTTCCCGGGTGTAGCGGTCGATGATCGCCGAAACAGCCTCATCCTCGACCTGGAGGCGATCCGGGGTCAGGCCGTGCTCCTCCAGGGTCTCCGGCAGGAGGTGGTCTTTCGCGATCGCGAACTTCTCGTTCTTCGTGTAACCCGAGATCTCGATGAGTTCCATCCGGTCGAGGAGCGGCGCCGGGATCGTCGCGAGTGAGTTTGCGGTCGCGATGAAGAGCACGTCCGAGAGGTCGTAAGGGACCTCCAGGTAGTGGTCGGAGAACGTGCTGTTCTGCTCGGGGTCGAGGACCTCGAGGAGGGCGCTTGCCGGGTCTCCCGAATACGAGACAGCAAGTTTGTCGACCTCATCGAGGATGAAGACCGGGTTCTTTGCCCCCGCCCGCTTCATCCCCTGGATGATCCGGCCGGGGAGCGACCCGACGTAGGTCCGCCGGTGCCCGCGGATCTCCGCCTCGTCCCTGACGCCGCCGAGGCTGATCCGGACGTATTCTCTCCCAAGCGCATCCGCGATGCTCCGCCCGAGGCTCGTCTTCCCGGTCCCGGGCGGGCCGGCGAAGAGGAGGATCGAGCCCTGTTTCTCCTCCTTGAGTTTCATGACCGCGAGGTGCTGGACGATCCGCTCCTTGACCTTCTCAAGGCCGTTGTGGTTGCTGTCAAGGACACGGCGGGCCTCCTCGATATCGATGCTCTTCTTCTCCTCGACCGTCCAGGGGAGATCGAGCAGGAGGTCGAGGTAGTTCCGGATACCCTGGCTCTCGTGGTGCTGGCTCCCGCCCGTCTCGAGTTTCTTCAGTTCGGCGAACGCCTTCTTCCGGACCTCATCAGGCATCGTCGAGCGCTCGATCCGCTCCCGGTATCCTCCCTCGCCGTCAGAGTCGTCGCTCCCGCCGAGCTCTTCCTGGATGACCCTCATCTGCTCGCGGAGCATCGCCTCGCGGTTCGCCTTCCCGACCTTCTCGGTGGCCTTCTGCGCCACCTCGATCCGGAGGTTGATGTTCTCGTTCAGGCTCACCAATATCCGGAGGAACGCGGCATACCGCTCCCGGGTGGAGACGATCTCGAGGAGGGCCTGTTTCTCAGCAACGCCGACCGGCAGGAAGGGCATGACGAACCCCATGATCTGGTCGACGGACTCCATCCTGTCGACGGGACGGGTGAACTGCTCGGAGCCCTGGAAATTGCCGCTGATCTCATGGACGGCCGCCCTGACACGTGTGAGCATCTCCGCTCGGCCACCCTCGTCGAGGTCGGGTACGTCCGGGAGGGGTTCGGGGATGGTGTAATACAGTCCATCCCGCTCCGTGAGCGCTACGGCCTTCACCCGGCGGGTTGCGTGGGCAAAGATCAGGTAACCGTCGTTTGCGGGCTGTACGTGCGCGATCATAAGGAGGGTTCCCGTAGAATAGAGTGCGTCGTCCGGGTCCTCCGCCCCGCTCTTTGCGGTCAGGCCGACCGCGTATGCCGATCCGTCGCTCTTCATGGCGGCGATCAGCGCGTCTCCGATGGCCGTCTCGACCTGGAGCTTCGTCCGGGTCTCGGGGTAGACCACGGTCTCGGAGAGCGGTATGACGATGTAGTCTCGACTGGTGTCTGGTTGTGGTGAGTTCATGATGTCTCCGGGTTGTTTAGTTCGTATTTACCTAACAGTATGGCCGGCCAAAAAAATCATCCGACCTTTCTCAGGATCTCCACAAGGAGATCCACTTCGTTCTCATCGAGCATCTGCACCATCCTCTCGATCATCCGATGGAGCGCATACTCTTCGGCGTTCGCGAGCATCCGCCCCTTCTCGGTCAGCCGGATGTAGGTGACCCGTCCATCGTCGGGGCACTTCTGCCGGTAGGCGCACTCCATCCGGGTGAACCTGTTGACCATCTCCGTCACGGTGGGCTTCGAGGTTCCTGTGATCCCGGCAAGTTCGCTGAACGTCATGTCGCGGTGCCCGTCGATGACTTTCAGGTAGGCAACCTGCTTCACCGTCACGTCGGTGAGGCCGCATTCGGATATGATCTCGGAGGAACACTCGTTCTTGATGGCGATCAGGCGATCAAACACTTCGAACAGGTGCTCACGTCTCGCCGCCATGGTTGATACCCATTAGTTTGGGTAGGCCTAACTATAAAGGTTGTGATGATAGGTACCGGGAAGAGATGATCCGGGTAACACGGTGAGGAATGTAAAAAAGCAAAAGAGATCGTCCGGTTACGGATCCTCCCATAATAATGGCATGAGCCCTCCGGCAGTAACATAGTATCCTGCCGGAACCGGGACAAAACCCGACTCCGTGCTCGGGACGGGCGTATCCACCGTTGCCGTCCAGACGTTCTCTCTTATCAGGTATTTCACGCCCCCGCCGCTCATCCACTCGATTTAACCGCGGACGTGCCGCAGCCGGTTTGGGGAACCCTATAACAACAGGGATGAGAAAACCGCACACGTAGCATTCCCAGAGAATGTCCGGTAAAGAGCAGTCAGTACTGCATTCAATTGTAGGTACATTCAGTGGAACACCGTTCATCCCGGCCGCTGTTCATCAACGGGTCTGAATAATTACTTTACAGAACTTTGTTGCGCTGCCCTAAACTCTGGAAAGACGTGGGTTTATCTCCTGAGCCCGGGCGTAACAATAATCCGCCTCATCGGGTTTGCCCAGACTCGATAGTATCTCTCCCTTCATGTACCAGGCCATAGCATAGTCTGGATTAAGATCAAGAGCTCTATCTACGGCCTGGAGCGCATCCGGATACCTCCCCAGATTGTAGAATGCGACACTTTTACCCAGCCAGGCATCTTCAAATTGGGGATCGAGTTCGAGAGATTTGTTAAAACATTCCAATGCCTGTTCGAACTGGTTATCATAGGAGTTGAAGTGCAATCCCTGATTGTACCATTCCATCGCGGCGTTTTGCTGCGTACATCCACAACTACAGAGCGTGGCCAGCACTATGATCGTTAAAACGAGGTTTTGTTTCACGTTTGCTCTTTTTCTCAGCTTCATGGAAATTACCTGTTCTGCACGTATCAGCTGTTTTGCCGGAGATTGCACTTTCACAAAAAATGATTCTGGTTGGTACTTCTTTAAAGATACTGAAATTAACTTATATCAAATATTGAACTTTCGGTAGCGAGACTATATGACTGAGGGTAAGAAAACGGCGGAAATAGACCGTGATGTTGCCCGAAAACAATGTAAGTTCCAGGTTGCGCTATAGTTGTGCTCGCTGCTCGGTTATAGCTAGTTAGATACGATGTACGTGATGTAGAAGTAACACATTCCCACTGGCTCGAATCCCAATTCCACTTAAATAACGTTGATTTATCGTACATAGATGGAAATAGATTACCGTCTGGTAATGACCACGATTCTGACCCGTAACTCAGAGTACTTCCTACTAATCCCCATCCTGACTGAGTACAGACCGCAATTTCTACTTTTCTTTGCGCCGCACTTTGGGAAGCGGTACTCTGCCTGTTACTCTGTTCATTCAATGGTGTCGGCCATTCCTTTTTCGTTTGATAGAGATGTTCCCTTAAGGTTTCTGGCATTTCCATCAAAAATTCTGGCGAAGTTTTTTCGTAGTACTCGCCAACAGTCATGTTCTGTCCTATTAATTGATTGATGACTGCAGTTTGCGTATCAACAATTTTTTCGCCGCTTTCTTCCGCACTCACGCACGGTACCATTGCCATCCCTGCTAATACCATTGCCAGCAGGATGACATTCCATCTGAACAGTTTCATCTGTTTCCTCCTTCATCAATTGAATTCCAGAAGCTACGGCACAATCTATATCTGCTTGAGTAACGAGTGTTACCATGCCTCCGGGCATGCGGGACGTTCACCCATCCGATTCGCTCTTGGCCGGGTGGACCCCCCGCGCTTCGGGATACCGGTTCCGGTACCCACGGATGAGAATCAACGTCCCCCTATAAACGATTCCTGTCGAACCTCTCTACACGTTGAGGCTGTTCGATCCATTTTGCTCCAGGAGAGATGCTGCAACCGACCAGAAACCTCTCCTATACCGGTCAATGGAAAAACTCACACCGCAGAGCGAGAACCGACAGTGACAACGGCGATCGCGAGAAGTGAAACACCGATGACTTTGCTTAAAGAGGGATCTGAGGAACTATCTTCCATTCACTTCCAGAAATTCGCCTCGTAATGTAATTCATAAGACCCGGTTGTATTTCGTGCCCTCTCGTATACCATTTCTTGTATACGTAAGCTTCAGATCTTCACAGATACTAAACACTACAAATTCTTCATCTGAGATCTGTACAATATCGACAACGGTTTTCACATCCATATAGACCCCTCCGTCATTACCATCAGAGCTTCTCCATCGCCGGAAGAGAATTCCAGCGTGCCATTCTGGACCCGATATGCTCTCGTTTCTCTGAAGATCGACTCGATTGTCTCCCGCGATTCACTCGCCTCTCCGGGATCGTCGCTTTCCGGAATAAGCAGGGATACGGGACCGAACGATATCGATGAGTTGTCTGCATCATACCGTGCGGAGAACTGGATTCCGCGGATGGTTCCAAAGACGTTGCCATCCGGGGTAAAGTATACCATTTCGAACGTCTCCTCTGGTGACAGGAGGGCGAACCCATCCGCCGCCCGGTACTGTTGCGGATACCAGTCGGCCGAGATCAGCGAAAGCGGCATCCGAGTAAACGAGAGGAACGAGTGACCTTTCTCGTCCATGATATCAAGTTGAGTCCCGGTTATCCGATACCCGCGCGCCCGGTTCAGGAGCGAGTAATACCATTCGTACAGGTCGATTTTCTCGCCCGGTGCCTTGGAGCATTTCTCCACCGACTCGAACCGGATACGATCCTCGTCGGATTCATACGTTCCACAGTAATCGCTGCCCGCGATGGTTCCCCGGAACTGAGTCTCGTCCGGAAACTGTAAGGAGATCTGTAGGGCGATCAGGTCGGAACCATGGTTTCGAACGGATTCTTCCGCATCGTTCCATGAATACCAGAGAGACCACGCTCTTCCCGAGAGCAATTGCGGCTGGCTTGTGAAGGAGAGGAACTCCATTCCCGATGCGTCGAACAACCGGAGACGGTCTCCGTCTACTCCGTAAGCCCCCGTTTTCAGGAGCAGTGTGAAAAACGCCTCCTCCTGATTGAGCACCTCTGGAGTCGAGGTCATATTTGTCGATTCGATCTTATGGATCGTGAGCCTGCCGTCAACAAAGTCGTGATCTCCGATGAAGAGGTTGCACCCGGAAGAACCGCTGACCCACCCGTCGCCGGCGAACGCGATGATGACATCTGTTCCCTCGATGACGGGAGCCCCTCCTTCCTCCGTCCAATAGGATGTAAGAGACCAGCATCCAAACAGCGGGGATGGGTCGTCATTCAACGGCAATTGAGTATCGTCCCGGGCCCCTGCAGAATGCATGGATACGAAAAACCCCAGACAGATGACGAATATAAGCAGTCCAGGGAGAGTGACCTTCACGATCCGCCGTGGGATTCTCCGCATGAGATCGTCCATCATAATGGCATGAGACCCCCGGGAATGACATAGTAATCGGCCGGCACCGGAACGAATCCCGATGCTGTGCTCGGAACGGCTGTATTCACCGTCGTCGTCCAGGTGTCCTCCTTGATCAGGTGTTTCATACCCTCGCCGCCCCGGTATCTGAGGTCGAACGAGATCGGGGCCGCATCCTCCGACGGCGAGACGAAGCCGTCGAGAAAGACGACGGTGGTGTAGGTTCCGCTCATAGCCCGGGTAAACTCGGCGACGCTCGCGTTGTCCGGGGTCGCAAGCACGGGCATGAGCAGTCGGGGCTCTTCCTTCGTCTCAAACTCGCCGGACGGTATGGAGATGTCCTGCGCGTAGCCTTCCGTCGTCGTGAACGCGAGCATCTTCCCGTACGGTGTCTCCCGGATTCCCGCCCACCACCCGGCGGGTTGGCGAACGCTGGACGACTCGAAGATCACCAGCTCGCCCTCCGCGTTCGCCGGAACCGGGATCATGATCATCGCGGTGCCGTTCACGGCAAGACCGGAGAGACCGGTGATCTCGATCAGGTAGGAGTCGTTCGGCATGGTCGTCGAGACGAATGCAGGACCAAGGAAGAGCAGGAAGACCACCACGGCGAGGATGGCGATCGCTATAAGCAGGTTCAGCATGGGTTTCCGGGTTTTCGTACGTTGTTCGTCCATTTTCTCACCAAAAGAGGGTTTGGTCGACACTCAGGGCCATGTCGTCAGGACCATGTAGTACGCACCCTCGTACTCCAACAGCCCCCTCTCCCCTCCGGGACCGTAGGCATCGTGGAGCGCCTTGCTCTCCCGGTACGAGACCTTAGTTCCCCCGATGACACGCTGGTCCCGGTAGCCCCACTCCCACGCCGTAGGGTTCCGTTCTTCTCCCCGGATCACTGCAGCGAGCGCAGGATGCTGGTCGAAGTCCTGCTCGGTCAGGGGGACGACCATGCTCTCTCCCGGCTCCGCCCACTCCATGACGTAGAGCATCGGCTGCCCGCCCGAACTCTCGTGGGCGTAGAGGATGAGGGCGTCGGCGAGCATGAGGCCAAGTCCAACGGCGACGACGCCCGCGAGACCGCAGACGACGATGATCCCCGCCGTTTTGAGCCGGTTCTTGGGCTCTGTTTTCACATCTTCTGCCATTTTGATTACACCTCTTCGACCATGTCAGGGAGTCGAGACGAGGGTATAGTAATACGCACCTTCATATTCGAGATACGGTCGTTTCCTCGTCTCAAGGTCTATGCCGGATGACTCAATGAGCACGTCACGTTCCACATACGTCACCGTAACACTCCCTATCATGCGTTCGTCAGGGTCGTCGGAGGGTACTTCAAGCTTCCATGGACGGGAGTCCCTATTATCGCCCCGGACCACGGAGTCGAGCGCCGGGTACTGCTCGAAGTCCTTCTCAGTCAAGTGGATGATCGATGCGTTCTGCAGGTGTTCCCCCCTGACCTCCGAGACGTACAACGTTGGAAAGCCACTACTTGTTTCGACCCAGGTAAAAATAGCCGTGCACGTGAGTACAATCGTCGCAACGAGGAGGATAACGCCGATGAACGCCAGAGCTCCGACAATGATCAAACGTCTGTCGATGTCAGGTTTCATGTGTTTTTTCCTCCAGTTTCTTTCCCTGGAAGCAGAAGAGGCACACCTTCAAGTACAGGAAGAGCATACACTCCCTTTGCCTCCGGGCATGCAGGACGTTCACCCATCCGATTCGCTCTTGGCCGGGTGGACCCCCCGCGCCTCGGGATACCGGTTCCGGTACCCACGGATGAGAAATCAACGTCCCTCTATAAACGATTTCTGGCGAACCTCTCTACACGTTGAGGCGGTTCGATCCGTTTTGCTCCCGGAGGCATGCTGCAACCGACACCCTCCTAGCAGTAGCGCACGGTCCAGAGAGAGGCGTGCGCTGAGTGCCATACTCCCGATCGAAATTTGGATTTCGCTGTAACGATCCCGGTGACATGCATCTGTGTGTCGGGTCCGCGAGAGTATCCCTGAACCCAAATGTGGCTGTCACAGTCAGGGAACCGGGGAAGCACCGGGCGGCGGAGGGTAAGTATCTTATCGCCGAGGACAACCCTATATCTGGAGGTACCTTCGTACGAAGTGTCCCCTCAGGGTCACACCGTCAGCACCACGTAGTACGCCCCTTCGTACTCCATGAGCGGATACAGCCCCGTCTCCCGGTCGGGCCGTAGGTATCGTGAAACGCCTTACTCTCCGCGTAGGAAACTCTAGCACCCGCAATGACACGCCGGCCCCGGGAACCTCACTCCTACGCCGATGGATTCCGCTCTTCACCCCGGATGACCACGTCGAGCGCCAGGATGGTCGGCAAAATCCTGCTCGATCAGCGGAACAATCACGCCCCCCGGGTTCTCCCCCATCCTTTCCATAACATAGAATATCGGCTGCCCACTCAAACTTTCGCAGGCATAGAGAATGAGGACGTTGGCAGCAAAAGCACGAAAACGGGCACCAGCAACAACGCCGGCGAGACTGCAGGCAGGAACGATCCACTTAGGTCTAGCCCATATCAAGATCGCACCTGCGAGGGGATACATCGAATCTCAAAGTACCTTCCCTGATATTCGTATAATTTCAAATGGGACAAACAGTCCGATCTGGAATATTCCTGCAGGCAGAGATCGAACGACCAGAGCCGTTCTGAATAATCCTGCACCTCGGAGATGTACCGTTTACCTTCACGCCATTCCATTGTACTGGTATTTGCCTCCTCCATTCCTCGCCGATATTCCGGATAGTCCTCCAGGTCTGCGTCAGTAAGATGAAATACAAGGGCATCTTTTACGAAACTCTGGTTATATTCGATAATGAAGCACCGAAATATCGTCTCGGGTGCCTCGTTTGTCGGCTGACCCTTTCCCGGAATCCTGGTCATGTGCGGGGTAACCGCCTCATAGAGCAGGTACATGCTGATTATCCCAATACATATAAGGATGCACACCAGTACAACCCATTTTCTATCGCCATTAACTAGTTTCATGAACTGGAATCACAACCTTGCTCGTACACCTTTTACAGATAGCATTTTCATGCACCGAACACATCGTTTTCATTCATAAAGGGTAAAGGGATAAAGGAGGGATCAAGCCCACCGATAATCCAGATAAGACCGGGTAATCAGATCCTGATTGTTCGATCCGCCCCATGCCCAGTCTATGTGGACAAATTGTTTATCGGGGGTCTGTCCACTATGACTCCATACTTCGCGCGGTTTGCGCCAGGTGCCACTTGTTTCGCGGGCCCACTCATCGATTACAGGATTCGTATAAGCAACGAATTGGTCAGTGATCGGCTGATTTGCCTGATAGTGCTCAGAAGATCCACTTGCCCTTGTAAAGGTGGTACCCGGATTGTCCTGATCATTATATACGTATCCTGCGAACCACTGTAGTGTGTTCATATCTTCAAAGTCTATGTAATATTTTCCATTGAAGATCTGGACGTGGTACCCATATGCATGGGGAAAGGACGATGGATCAAGTTCGATAATCCCGGCACCACTGTTTTCCCACTGCTCCAGGGGTGTTGCTGTCGGGGAATAACTATCATAGATGACCGGGAATAGGTAAACTGCACCATCTGCCGTAAAGCGATCATAGTTCACGACAATCTCTATGGCCTCCTGACCACTATTGAGGTAATATTCCCTTTCCTGTGGGGCGTAGTATTGATTGTTCTGGCCTGAGCGATACCAATAATTTGGTGTTATCTGGCCAATACAGTAATCATAAGTAGTCCACCAGTATATCCGGTCAAAATGAACCCATTCATTGAACCAGATGCCATCATCTAAAGTTGTCGCTTGGTCGATACTATTCACATCAGCATGCTCTCTGGAGACTTCTTGAATATCTACTACCGGGGGAGCCGAGCTAAGTCCCTCAAGTAACTGAGTATCATATTCACCGGGAGTTACCATTAAAATACCATCTTTAAGACTAATATGAGAATTGAGGTCGGTGAGGTTCTCATAAAATCTACAGAAGTGCGATGTGGGCAGCATCAACGTATTATTTTGAGAGACAGCAAGGAACCTTCCATACATTGCCTCCGGCATGCGTACCAGAACAACGGCATCACTTGGATTGATACTTTTTTCAATGAACACGCTCTGATGTGCTTCCCATTTCATGAATCGGGCATTTAAATCCTGAGGTGATACAGGAAATGCAAGGACTCCAGTTTCTTTATCTGGACCCAATATACTGTGGGTTTTTTCAGAGAGGATAATTGTTATCATCTCTGATTCCAGCAAAGGGGTTGCAGGTTTTGCGCCCATGAAGTACTCCGGGGGAATATAATGATCAGGCACATTTAGTGCGTTACTTACATTAACAGAATTTTGTTCGTTAAATCCTTGTCCCGTCGCGCTCACTACCGATACCATTGCCATCGTTACAAGCAACATTGAAAGTAGGATGGCATCAAGATCCAGCGTTTTCATCGGTTTACCTCTGTCCTTTCATTTGAGATTACAGAGGCATGACCCAAACATTCGCGTGAAGTTAGCCGGTTCATGCCCCCGGACATGCGGGACGTTCACCCATCCGATTCGCTCTTGGCCGGGTGGACCCCCCGCGCTTCGGGATACCGGTTCCGGTACCCACGGATGAGAAATCAACGTCCCTCTATAAACGATTTCTGTCGAACCTCTCTACACGTCGGGGCGGTTCGATCCGTTTTGCTCCAGGAGAAATGCTGCAACCGACCGGAGATTGTGCTGTATCGGCCGGACAGGGATCTTCACCGCGCAAGCGCCCCGTGTCAATGCTGGCCGATATGAGCCGATGATGACGCGACGTATCCCTGAACTTTTGCGGGCTCAGGTCTTCGCATACATGCCCAGCACCGCAAATCCTCCATCTGAGAGCTGCACGACATCTGCAACGATATTCACCTCCGCCTCCGTGCCTGTTTGATTCCAGGCAATCTCACCGCGATCATCGAATTTCACGATATGGATAGGCGATCTGAGGTTGTTTCCGAAGGTGTAACCGCCGCTCTGGGAGCTTTCAAGGCAGGCACTGGCATAACCTCCATCAGAGGTCCGGGCAACGGGGCAGGGTATATCCAGTTCCGTTACACTCATATCCGCACCACCCCGGCCAAGGACTCGATCGACCGTGACCGATCTTCCGACGACCTCCCCTTCCAGGGTTCTGCCGACCTTGTAGAGCAGCTCCACGCTGCCGTCCGGCCTCCCCCGTAGCAAGTATACCCAGTATAGCGTGACTTCGGTGAACACAGGTTCTTTTTCGAAGGTGCGGTTCCAGACAACCTCGCCCTCCCTATCAAGCCGCATCACCCAGAGCGGATGCCGATCCATCGTCCCTGCAACGATGTACCCCCCGTCTGATGCCGAAGCAACCCCCAGAACCCGTCCCAATCCGAGAGCCGGGTAGGTCCGTTCCCAGAGTAGCGACCCGATATCGTTCACGACCGCCACCCAGACATCGTCACCGTGCTTGCTCCCTGCAGCCACGATGCCTCCGTCCGGCAGACCGGAAATTCCAAGCACGGATTCCGACATGTGGTGGGTCCAAATCGGCGTTCCATCGCCGGTAACCCGAAATAGAAACCCGTCACCTGTCCCAATGGTGAAACTGCCGTCGAAATGGGAGACGACCACCTGAACCGCACGCCGTGTCGGGTAGGACCGGTTCCATTCAATGCGACCATCCTCCGCGATCTTGAGCAGCAGGGCCTGTTCATCGCTTTCAGGAGACTGTTTGACCGATCCTCCGACAAGCAGACCACCATCTGAAACCGGCAAAAGGATGGTGCCGTATTCGTCGCCCCCTTCATCAAAGACAGTGTGCCAGATCTCGATACCGTCAGCATCGGTTCGGGTGACGGTGAGATCATGGCGATCGACGACGAAGTCGCTTGAGAGGCATCCCGATGCAAAAACAAGGGCGATGAGGAATAAAAGAGCAAAGAGAATCGCCCGGTTACGGATCCCATCCATCAGAGATAGATTCCTCCGGCAGTAACATGGTAACCGGCCGGAACCGGGACAAAGCCCGACTCCGTGCTCGGGACGAGCGTCTTCACCGTCGTCGCCCAGAGATCCCCATTGACCAGATGTTTCCTGCTTCCGCCACCCCGGTAGTTGAGGTCGAACGAGATCGGCGTGGCATTCTCCGGCGGAACAAAACCGTCGAGGAAGACAACCGTGGTATAGGTCCCGCCCGATCCCCGGCTGAACTCTTCGACGCTCACGTTCTCGGGCGTCGCAAGCACGGGCATGAGCAGTCGGGGCTCATCTCTCTTCTCGGATTCGCTGAATGGTATGAAGATGTCGGACACATACCCCTCCGTCGTCGTGAACGCAAGCATCTTCCCGTATGATGTCTCCCGGACCGCCGTCTGCCATCCGGAGAGGTGGCGGTCACCGATGAGCACCTCTTCTGAGATCGCGAGAACCCCCTCCGCGTTCGCCGGAACCGGGATCATGACCGTGGCGGTGCCGTTCACGGCAAGACCGGAGAGACCGGTGATCTCGATCA
>JAAZGM010000122.1 GCA_012511245.1 Methanomicrobiales archaeon
GGACTGATCAGTTCTTTTCCACATTCCTGACAGTAATTTGCCATAGCGTTCCTCGTAGTTCCAGAATTGAGCGTATCCATATTTATGTAGTCTTATTTTTCTCCTGATGTCTATGGTTACCTTTGAAGCATCTGGCAGTCAGATTCCAGGTTCTGGCAGGAGAGGCCGGTATGCATGTCCCTCTCCTTTTCGCGTGTCGTCCAGTATCTTCCGCGCCCGCTACCTCGCCGCGGTTTACGAGAGTGGTCCGGCGCCGGGGTGAGGAATACCTCCGATTCCTACCGGTACCGCGCTGCCCCGGATCAGGAAACCGTTTTCAGTAGAAACTGCTCGGTTTGGGCTGGAATGATCGCTTAATTTCTCCAAAAGAAGGCTGTAAATTGAGCGATTATAGCAACGTTTTTATACCATCTTATCTCACGCTGAATCGTGGGTGAGACACCTATGGATTATGGAAACATGCTGAGCGATTCGTTCAGCTATGCAAAAGACGCGGTCTGGGGCAAATGGGTCCAGTGGATCCTGCTTGTCATCAGCACGATCATATTCCCGCTGATCATGGGGTATGTCGTCCGTGTTTACAGCGGTGTAAAGCCAGCTCCCGAACCGGGGAACTGGGTGGGCATGTTCATCGATGGTCTGAAACTCTGGATCATCGGGATCATCTACGCCATCCCGATCTTCATCGTTGCATTCATCGCCGCCATACCGGCGGCCATGGTGGACGATCCCCTGGCTTCCCTCGGGACGCTTAGCATCGGACTGATCATCATGCTCGTCGTCGCGATCATCATATCGCTCGTCGCGGCGATCGGTATGATCCGGTTCGCACAGAAAGAGAGCATGGGCCAGGCATTTGCCTTCGGCGCAATCATCGAACACATCGGGAAGATCGGTTGGGGCAGCTACATCATCGCCCTCATCATCCTCTGGATCGCCGGGGTTGTCTTAGGTATCATCACCAGCATACTGGCCATGATCCCGATCCTCGGCTGGCTGATCATACTCTTCCTGTACCCGGCCTGGATTATCTTTGCGGCACGGTATATGACCCTGATCTACGAGAGCGCTCCGGCGCCGGCCTAACCCCTCTTTTCTTTTCGTGACGGCGCTGGCAAAGTACCTGTGCTGCGGGCACGGTATCCGGCAAGGCCTCTGCAAAAACCCTGCTTTATATACGCTACGCCGCTCTGGTTATAGTCAGATGGATATCGGGCATAATTAGACAATTCATCGGGGTCAAATTACTTTTTTTCGAGAAATGGTGGGTGTATTGATTGAATTATTACCGATAACATTATATGCAAAATTCTCAAATTTAACAAAGGTGATATATTTATGGACTACAGTAGTGTGATCTCCAACTCGTTTGAGTATACCAAAGAGGCTCTGGTCGGAAAGTGGATGCAATGGATCATCCTTGCCGTCCTGGCATTCGTGCAGATGCTCACGGCCTCCCTGATCCCGCTGCTCTCCGGCTACATCGTCCGGGTGCTCTCCGGCAAGACGCCGGCTCCCGAGGTCGACGGGTGGGGCAAGCTCTTCGTTGACGGATGGAAACTGAACATCATCGTGCTGATCTATATGATCCCGGCAATCCTGGTCTTCCTCGTTCTCGGCGGCCTCAGCGCTTTCGCGGGAATCGGAATGGGCGATGAGGCCGGAGTCGGCGCTGCGATCCTCGGTGCACTGGCAGGAGCTTTCCTTGCACTCATCGTTGCGGTCATCCTGGCGTTCGTCGCCCTGTTTGCCATACTGCGGTTTGCTCACACCGACAGCATCGGTGAAGCATTTAACTTCGGTGCTATCTTCGCGCAGATCGGTGCGCTTGGGTGGGGCACCTGGATCATCGCGGTCATCGTCCTCCTCATCGTCGCGGTGGTCTACGTCTTCGTGATCGGCATCCTCAGTATGATCCCGATCCTCGGATGGCTCATTGCACTCTTCCTTAACGCGGCGTTTGCCCTCTTCTACGCCCGTTACCTGGCTCTGGTCTACGAAGAAGCCCCGGCCTCCGCGTAATCCCCCCAACCAACCCCTCCTTTTTCTCCGGTTCCGCAACTCGCCGAGAGATTTTGTGGAACGCACCGGGTTCTCCCCGAACAAAAACAGCGTATTTATCCCTATTCCAGATAATCCCTATCAGAATATCCGGTGATACACATGGGTCTCGTTCAGTTAATCAGCGAGTCCTTCGGTTACGCGAAGGACGCTATCTGGGGCAGGTGGGTCCGCTGGCTCCTCCTGCTCGTCAGCACGATCCTGTTCCCGTTCATGTACGGCTACACGGTGCGGGTCATGAGCGGCACAAAACCCGCCCCGGAACTCAAAGGCTGGATCGGGCTCTTCATCGACGGCATCAAGTTGATCGTCATCATGGTCATCTACGCAATCCCACTCATGATCCTCACGATCCTTCCCTTCGTGCTGTACTTCATCCCGGTCTCATCGACGATAACCCCGGCGGGATCCGTTCCCGAACCACTCCTCTCCCCGGCGTTAGCCATCCTCGCCGCCCTTGCAGTCTTCGCCATCTTCATCCTCGCCGCCATCACCATCGGGATCCTCTCGACGTTTGCGTTTGTCAGGTTCTCCCGGACGGGGAAGATGCGCGAGGCCTTCAGGATCAAAACCCTCATCCGCCACATCGGCAGGATCGGGTGGATCCACTCCTTCGTCGCCCTCCTCGTCATGGGCATCGTGATCGCGATCGCACAGTTCATCCTCGCCCTGATCCCGCTCCTCGGGCCAGTCCTCATCTTCCTCTTCACGCCAGCCTTCATCATCTTCTCCGCCCGCTACGTCACCCTCCTCTATGAGAGCGCCCCGGCGGCATAACACCCCATTCTCTTTTGCTCCGCACCAGATCCCCCGGATGCCCAACATTTAAGTATCCTCACCGCCAATTTCCTGCTGGTGAAACCCACTATGAGTGATTGTTTTATTTGGTGAATCGATCCGCTTTTTTGACACTACCTTACGGGACGGCGAACAGACACCAGGTGTCTCCCTCACGCCGGCCGAGAAACTTGAGATCGCAGCGCACCTTGCCGACGTCGGCGTCAACGTGATTGAAGCAGGTTCAGCCGCCGCATCTGCAGGAGAGCGCGAATCCATCCGCGTCATCTCCGACGCCGGGCTTGCCGCCGAGTGCTGCACCTACGTCCGGGCGCTTGCCGGGGATATCGACCTCGCCGCTGATGCCGGTGCCGACTCCGTCCATCTCGTCATCCCGGTGAGCGACCTCCACATCGCGAAGAAACTCGGCAAAACCCGCGAACAGGTCTCCGATATGGCCTGGAACGCCGTTGAGTACGCGAAGGAACGCGGCCTCATCGTCGAACTCTCAGGAGAGGATGCATCCCGCGCCGACCAGGCGTTCCTTGCGGAGGTCTTCCGGGAAGGGGTCGAGCGGGGGGCCGACCGGCTCTGTTTCTGCGACACCGTCGGGCTCCTCACGCCCGAACGGGCGGCCGAGGTCATACCACCGCTCCTCTTCGCCCC
>JAAZGM010000123.1 GCA_012511245.1 Methanomicrobiales archaeon
GGTCGGCTACCTCCTCCAGAACTTCGCCTTCGACCCGCTCACGCCGTTCACGGTCGAGGAGGTCGTCCTGATGGGACGCTACGGCACGATCGGTCTCTTCGGGAAACCAGGCAAGGAGGACTATGAAGCGGTGCAACAAGCCCTGCACCTGCTCGGCATCGAGGACCTCGCCACCCGTCCCATCGGGCAGCTCTCCGGCGGGCAGCAGCAGAAGGTGCTCATGGCCCAGAATCTGGCCCGCAATCCTGAGATCCTCCTCCTGGACGAGCCATTCTCCAACCTGGACCTGTTTGCCCGCGAGGAGATCAACCGTCTCCTCGCCCACCTGGTCGGGAGCGGGGTAACGGTGCTGATCGTATCGCATGCCTTCGACGACCTGCCCGAGAGGCCGGTGCGGGTTGTGGTGATGCAGGACGGGAAGATCGTGGTCGCCCGGGAGTGTTCCCCGGGAGAGGTGGAGCAGGTCGTCCGGAGTGCCGGAAAGGGGGCTTCACATGCTTGAGTTCATCATTCCGAACAACATCGTCTGCCATGCCGTGGAGGCCATGCTCTTCGCCTCCGTCGCTTGCGCCATCCTCAGCGTGATCATCACCCAGGTGCAGATCTCCTCGATCGGGTTTACGATGGCCCATGCCGCCTTTGCCGGTGCGGCGCTGGGAATGTTCCTCTCCCTCAATCCGACCGTCTGTTCCATCGTGGCCGGAATCAGCATCGCCTTCCTCATCGGCCCGCTCTCGGATAAAGCCCGGCTCTCTCCCGATACGTCGCTTGGGTTGTTGTTCGGTATCTGCATGGCCGTGGCCATCTTCTTCATCGCCTACATGCAGACCCTCGGACAGGGGTTCTCCGCCATGGGCCTCCTCTTCGGCGATGTCATCTCTCTCTACCGCGAAGAGGTATACCTCCTCGCAGCTATCTGCATCGTGGCGATCGTCTTTATCCTGGTCCTCTACAAGGAGATCACCGCAATCATCTTCAACAAGAGGATCGCGGAATCCGTCGGGATCCGGGTGAAACCGGTCTATTACGCGATGCTCTTCGTCATTGCGCTCACTGTCGCCCTCTGCCTCCCCATCATCGGGGGCCTCCTCCTCTACGTCTGGCTGGTCACCCCGGCGGCCATCGCTCTCCAGTTCTGCAACCGTCTCTCCGCGATCTTCGTGGTCGCTCCAGCGGTAGCTGCCGTGGTCAGCGTAACCGGCGCCCTTGTCGGCCTGGAATACTCCCTCCCGGTCGCCCCCCTGACCGCCGTCCTCTTCTCCGTCGTCTTCATCGCCGCGGTGATCCTCTCACCCCGGCGTCGCGTCACGTTTCGAAAAACTTAATAATTTAATCATAACTATTATCAATATGAACACTATCCGTATCTTATCTTTCCTACTTGCCTTAGTTTTCGTAGCACCCGGGGCGAGTGCCCTTACGGTGGTCTCCACGACCACCGTTCTCTGGGACCCCATCCAGTACATCGGCGGGGAGCAGGTCGAGGCCATCTACATCGCCGACCCGACCATCTGCCCGCACCTGCAGGCGGACATCATCCCGAACCGTATCCAGCTGGAGAAGGACTTCATCCGTGACGCCGACCTCTTTGTTGCTCACAACGGGTCGGTCGACCAGTCTTACGTGATGCCGTATGTCGACGACTTCATGAATGCCAACAATTACGGCACGGTTGAGTGGGTGACCCTGGAGAACCCCTCCATGATCTGGAACACCCCGTCGGGGGCAAAAGATCTTTCCCGCGAGGCGGCGAGGTGGCTGATCGCTGCAGACCCGGCTAACCGGACGTATTATGAGACACGGTTGAACGATTACCTTGTGGAGATCGACGCTGCGGATCTCACCTCTGAGGAACGAGAAGTGATCCCCGGGCAGGGTGTCGTGGTGATGGTCTGGCAGCAGGATGCGGCGATCGGGTGGCTCGGGCTGGACCAGGTTTCCATCTTTGCGCCGGAGCTCTACCAGGGTGGAAAATTCACCCCACGAGCCGTTGTCGATGATATCCAGAAGAATCCCGAAAAATACCGGGACGTGAAGTACGTCATCGAGAACATGCAGTCGGGAGAGCTGGCAAAGGGCCTCGAGGAGGCGCTTCGCGACAACGGGGTGCCTATAGAGCGGGTCATCTTCACCAACTTCCCCAAATCGCTCCCGGGCGTCGACTCGCTCCCCGACGTCATCCGCTACAACAAGGGCCTGGTCACCCCGATCGAGAGTGCATCGGCAGCGGAGGGGACCGCATCGGCCGGGACCGCTGCCCCGCTCCCCGGAA
>JAAZGM010000124.1 GCA_012511245.1 Methanomicrobiales archaeon
CCTTCGTCATCGGCGTCTCGATCGTTGCCATCGGCACGTCGCTTCCTGAACTCGCAACGTCGCTTGTCGCCACCATCCGAAACGAAGGCGCCATATCGGTCGGCAACATCCTCGGGAGCAACATCTTCAACCTCCTCCTGGTCCTCGGGGTGAGCCTCCTCCTCGCCCCGGTAACCGTCGCCTCATTCTTCGACATCGGCGCCGTCGTCCTCTTCACAGTTGCCATACTCCCGTTGCTCTTCGCCCGGCCGGCCATCGTCAGAGTCTGGTCAATCGTCCTGCTCATCGGTTACGCCGCCTACATCGCCCTGGCCTTCGGTGCCGTGCCGGGATAAAGGGAGCCAGTTCCAGGCGAAGACTACGAAAATATTCGTAGTTTACGCAAAGGTGATACATCGACACGTGTAGATCCCTCTATCGGAAGGTGAAGAGGTATGGGGAACAGGAAACCAGCGATGGCGGTCGCTCTCGGATGTCTGGTGGTCGCCGCGATCATCGGGACGGCCGTTGTCTCAGGGGTGGGCGGAGTCGAGACTCCGGGTGATCTGGAGAAGTTTATATCAAAAGAAGATATCCAGACGTTTTTGAAGGAGAACACACAGGAAGAATGGGACAGTGACTTTTTCCTCTGGGGCCTGGGAGGCAGTATGAAGGCGACCAGCACGGATGCATCTGCACCGGCATCAGGCGTCGCCCACGACTATTCAACCACGAACATCCAGGTCGAGGGCGTGGACGAGGCCGACTTTCTGAAGAACGACGGGAAGTACATCTACGTCATATCAGGGGAGACCCTCGTCATCCTCAATGCATTCCCGGCTAAGGACGCAACGATCGTCTCCGAGACCCGGATCGAGGGGACGCCGAGGGCACTCTTCCTCGCGGGCGACCGGTTGACGGTCTTTACCGTCACGACGGAGAGTGAGACGACCACCCCGGCGGGGAGCGTGGCGCCGGTCCCGGTCCAGCGGACGGTGACGCGCGCACTCATCTACGATATCCGTGACCGAACCGAACCGGAGCAGATCCGGACCCTGACATTCACCGGCACATACCATGACGCACGGATGATCGGCGATTACGTCTACGTCCTCACGCATGAGTCGCCCCTCTGGGTGCGAGACGACATCGTCCTCCCCGTGGTGAGGGAGGGCGATCTGGCGCCGATCCAGCCCGACGTCTACCGGCCCGGGTGCTCGATGTATAACTACGTCTTCTACACCGCAAGCGCCTTCTCCGTCAGGGGCACGGGCACACCTGATGCCGAGACGTTCCTCCTCGGCTACGACACCACCCTCTTTGCGTCGCAGGAGAACCTCTACATCGGCTACCGGAACACAGGAACCGCATACCCGAACGAAGAGACGATCATCCACCGGTTCGCGATCGGGCAGGGGCGGATTGACTATAAGGCCATGGGGAGGGTTCCCGGGCACCTCTTGAACCAGTTCTCGCTCGACGAGTACGGGGAGAACCTCCGGGTGGCGACGACCATCGAAGGCTGGACAGGAGGGCCATTCCGGGAGGAGTTTATCCAGTATAACAACGTCTACGTCCTCAACAGCGCGATGGAGACGATCGGGACGCTCGAACACATCGCACCGGATGAGCGGATATACGCCGCCCGGTTCGTCGGCGACCGGCTGTACCTCGTGACGTTCAAGCAGATCGATCCCCTCTTCGTCATCGATCTCTCGGACCCGAAGCACCCGGGCATCCTCGGGGAACTCAAGATCCCCGGGTACTCCGACTACCTCCACCCCTATGACGCCGACCACGTCATCGGCATCGGGAAGGAGACGGACGAGAACGGTTGGGGCGGCGTCTCGGTCGCAGGCCTCAAGATAGCCCTCTTCGACGTCTCGAACGTGAACAAGCCCATCCAGATCGACGCCGTCGTTATCGGCGAGGCCGGGACCGACTCCGCGGCGCTCCACGATCACAAGGCCTTCCTCTTTGCAAAGGAGAAAGGTCTCCTCGTCGTCCCGGTGAGCGAGATCGTGCGGGTGGAGAACCCCGCATCGAGGTACCCCGGCTCCTACAGTACCGCGACCTGGCAGGGAGCCTGCGTCTACCGGGTGAGCCCCGCCTCCGGGTTCACCCTCGAAGGAAAGGTCACCCACGCCGAGAAGGGGCCATACCCCGTCTGGGATGCGTCCGACGCGGTGCGCCGGTCGCTCTACATGGACGACACCCTCTACACCGTCTCGGCGCGAAGCATCATCATGACCGGACCTGGCAACGGTACACGGGTGAACGAGGTCTTCCTCCCCTATCGGGAGGAGCCCCACTACCCCATCTACCTGGATTGATGGAAATTCCATCATTTCGCATCGTTCTTTCTTCCCTGCCGCTCCACACGCCGGGGGTTATGGTCCCGGGGCCGGCGTTGAACTGGATAACCGCGTCGGATGGGCTGCCCGGGGGAGATTCAAGCCATCGGGCTGCTTTTTCTACCGGGACGACGTATTACGCCGCCGTCCGGGACTCTTCAGGATCAGGCGTGGATCATCGTCAGCATCATCTTGAACTGCGTAACGGCGTGGACGGCGTGGGGTATCGTCGCCGGCATGATGATCAGGTCGCCCGCCTTCATGGGATATTCCTTCTTCGCGATCGTGATGAGGGCCTCCCCGTCGAGGACCTGGAGGATGGCATCATAAGGCGCGGTGTGCTCCGAGAGCCCTTCGTTCTCGTCGAACGCAAAGACCGTGATGGTTCCGGCCTTCGTGTAGACGAGCATCCGGCTGACGATCGAGCCCTTCTGGTAGGCAACGAGGTCGCGGGGGTCGATGACCTGTTCGGCGAGGTTTTCTTTCTTTGCTACTGGCATGAGAGTCCATTTATCCTGTGGGAACTTCTGTTTTGCGCCGGTCGTGATGGAGCTCGCTGCCGGCCATCGGATCCCGTTGTGAAGCGAAGTGTATTACAACAGGTTAGCGGATCATGTAATAACTGAAGGGTGATGGGGTTGGCGAACGTGCGGCTGACGGTTCTGATCCGGGAAGAGGAGGGGGTATATGTCTCAAAATGCCAGGAACTCGAAGTCGCCAGTTGCGGCGATACGCCAGAGGGAGCGCTCGATAATATCCAGGAAGCGATCGAACTCTACCTTGAGAATGCGCGGGAACTCGGAATACTACAGGACCTTGAGCCGATACTGAGATCACCCCATAAGTTCACTTCGGTCATCGAGGTCGATGTATGATGAAGTTGCCTCTGGTATCTTCCGACGAGATCATAAGGAAGCTGAAGGCGATGGGATTTGACCATGCACCCCGTCGGGAAAAGGAGGGCAACCATACAACTCCACCTATGCGGCAAGAAAAAGGACGGACGCGGTTCACACTCAGGCCATCACATCACTGATATCTTTATCTGCCTATCACCATTCAGTGAAATATATCACTGACACATATATAAATATCTCATCAAATGAAGATACATATCACTGATACATATAAATACATATCACATTATAGTGATAACTATGATTCTGACAGAACAATCCCAGGAAGTCGTTGCGTTCATCCGAGAGGCGCTCGACCTATCACCCAGAGCCGCGAACATCGATACTGAAGATCTGTATAATCTGTTCTCTCTGGAGTTACCACTGCAACCGGACCTTGTATTCAGAGATTACGAACGGCTCTACTTTGTCGAAATAAAATCAAAAATCGCATCGATCGATACGATTGCCAGAATGCAGCTTTTGCGTGAACTCTGGCATCGGCGGGGACCCGATCGGCCACCGGTCGAGATGGTCATTGCTGCCAGAGCCATCCGCCCCCGAGAAGAGCAGCTCGCAAGGGAGCTCGAGATCCGGGTGATAAAAGTTCCCTGGACACTCACCTCCCCCATAAAAAATGATTTCAGGCCATCGAAGAGCAAGATCACCACCGATAAGTCCTGGAAGATCGTCTCCCGCCTGCTCAAAGAGAAGAGCACGTCCATCCGACAGCTGGCGCTACAGGAAAACGTTTCCTACGGCTGGGCGCATAAAACCGTGGAGACGCTCATGAATCAGAACATCGCAAAGAAGAATGACAGTTACGTTCAGATCAGCGATGTGAAGAAACTTCTCAACGGCATCGCCTGGGAGCGGCCGATGAAGAACCTGAACATCGCTGAGATTCCGATGCAATTCGGCGATTCGATTCCAGCAGCGAGGGACATCACCCACATGCTCTCCGACCAGAAAGTGCCTTTTGCCTTCACGGGCTACACCGCCGGTGGGCTCTATACGGGGTACGCTGTCCGCCAGGATGCGGTCTACCTCTACCTTGACAGGAAAGATCTCGATCTCTTTGTCGAGATCTTCAAAGAGCCTTCCAAGGAGCTGAACCGGAACAGTATACGAGCGTGGATCTACGCACCAGACAGAGATGTCTTTACCAATACGCAGCAAAAAGAGGGCATCACCGTTGTATCCCCTCCACAGACCCTGCTTGACCTTGCAGGATTCGGTTACAGCGCGATGGATCTCACCAAAGCGATGGTGGATAGGTATGACACTCTATAACCCAGGCCAGGAGGTTATCGAACTCTCCCTTGTCGAGCTCCAGAATGTCGCTGCCTGGGTCGCTAAACGTGAAGACAACATGGCCACGCCGACGACGATCCTTATTGGAGGCTGGGCCGTTGATGCATACAACCCATACGTCGGTTCCGTCGACATCGACCTCGTCACCAACAGCAGAACGCGGGGACGCCTGATGAACCATCTTGTTCATCACAAAGGGTTTCACTACAGGCGATACACCCACCATAAGACTGTAGAAAAAGGATCCGGTTCAGAAACCATCATCCTCGACTTTTACTCAAGAGAACGACCGGACCCATTCGAGGGTGGGCGGGGAGAACTCGCGCTTGACTTCCTCGATGGCCACACTGTTGTCATGCCTATCAGAGGCGGTATCCGGATGGCAGTGCCGACACGCGGAGCGCTCCTGGTTATGAAACTGAAGGCAGTCTGGGATCGCTCGTTCCGCTATGAGCGGGGAAGATCGTCCGACCCCGAATGGGAGTATTCGAAACTTGTCAAAGACCTTGCCGACATCCTGGCTCTGCTGGATCCGGAGCACGGGGGGCATGACCTCGATATCGAGTTTCTTGGCGAGATGCTGGACCGCCATGCCTTCCTGAAGAGCTGCATTGAAAAATTGCCCGAATCAGACGATGCCAGAGATAAATACGAACGAATGGACGAAAGAGTCGTTCGGCGAATCTGTGAGGACTTTCTGTCGGTGTTGTGAGGAGATAGGGGTGAAACCGCCCCCTGAAAAAGGTTAAGATTCACCAGGATAGGTTCACATCTACCCATGGAGCAAACTCCGGTGCAGAACGGGATATGATTCCCCCAATCACCACCGCCAGGACGTCCCGTATCCTCATCTTTTTCTCGCCCTGCCCCCAACCTGTAAGAGACCTTTCGTGTATTACCACCTCATCCTGACCGACAACTGCAACCTCTGCTGCACCTACTGCCGGGGGAAGGCGTTCACCGTCGATCCCCTGGAGCAGCCCGATATCATCATCGACGAAGACCTCCCGGTGGACCTTGCCATCGATCTTGCCGACCTCTACCGGTTCCTCGAGAAAGACCCCGACGCCGTCCTGACCTTCTACGGCGGAGAACCCCTGCTCGCCGTCGACCTCGTCCGCGAGATCGTCCGCGACGCCCCGGTATCGGCGCTGATCCTGCACACCAACGGCACCCTCCTCGACCGTCTCGAACCTGAGGTCGCAAATCGGTTCGACACGATCCTGGTCTCGATCGACGGCCCCGAGGGACTCACCGACGCCCACCGCGGGACGGGGACATTCCGCCGGATCATAAGAAACCTGCAGGGTCTCACGGCGGGCGGGTTCTCCGGTGAACTGATCGCCCGGATGACCGTGACGGAGGATACCGATATCGTGGAGGCCGTCCGGTATCTCACCGAGAATGATGAATCCTCGTTTTCCGCCGTCCACTGGCAGATGGACGCGAACTTCTGGAACGACTACAACCTCCGCGACTACGCCGCGTGGGTGGATGCGAGTTACAACCCCGGCATCCGGTCGCTCGTCGCGTTCTGGGTCGAGACGATGCGCTCGGAAGGGCGGGTGCTCCGGTGGTACCCGTTCATGGACCCGATGCAGGATATGCTTCTCTCCCGGCCGAGCATGCTCCGGTGCGGGTGCGGCCACGCGAACTACAGCATCATGACCGACGGCCACATCGCCCCCTGCCCGATCATGGTCGGGATGAAGGACTACTACGCCGGGCATATCGCCACCGCCGATCCCCTCCATCTTCCCGTTACGGCCGTGGGGAGCCCCTGCACGGAGTGCCGACTCCTCGACTTCTGCGGCGGGCGGTGCCTCTACTCAAACATCACCCACCCCTGGCCGGAAGAGGGGCGGCGGGTCGTCTGCGGGACGGTGGAAAACCTCCATGCAGCGCTCACGGCGGCGCTCCCGGAAGTCAGGGCGCTCATCCACGACGAGGTGATCCGGATGGAGGACTTTGACCACCGGAAATACAACAGCTGCGAGATTATACCCTGAAACGAAGAGCCTTCAGACGATATACATCTCGCGTAACGAGACAACATTCATCCGGCGGGAGAGGCGATACTATCCCGGGAAATCATGGCAACATTCGGCCTCATCCTCTGCAGAATCGGGCTCCACCGCTGGGGCAGGAAGCGGGGATACGACCAGTACTCCTCGAACGTCATCGAGTGGGAGCAGCGGTGCGAGAGATGCGGGAAGCGGAAGCGGTGGGTTGAGGCGAAGCGGGATCGCCGGCGGTGACGGGCGAAAAAAAGTTATTTTTTGATCTCTTTTCCCACCGAGAAGGCTTTCGCAAGCACCTTCCCGAACCCGTAGTACTCCTGCCGCATCGAGTCGTAGGCGAACGGCCGGATCTTCTCGATATCAGGCTTGCCGTCCTCCCCGAGAACGTTCTCGTCCACCTTCACGTCCAGGATCTCGCCGATGAACTGGGTGTGCACCCCGATCTCGACCGTCTGGAGGAGGCGGCACTCGAGGACGACCGGGAACTCCCCGACATAGGGGGCGTTCACGAGATCGCTCTTCACGGGCGTGAGCCCGGTTACGGCGAACTTGTCCTCGTCCCGGCCGCTGACGATCCCGAAGTAGTCCGCCTCCTTCACGTAATCCACCGAGGGGATGCTGATCGTGAACTCGCGGCGCTCCACCAGATTCTCATAGGTCTGCCGGGTCTTCTGGACCGAGACCGCGACCGACGGCGGTTGGGATGAGCAGATCCCGCCCCAGGCTGCAACCATGGCATTCGGCCGGCCAGAGGCGTTATACGTCCCGATGATCAGGTCGGGATGGGGGTAGAGGAGAGTCCGTGGACCAAACGATCGCTTTGTCATGGGAATACGATTCGCACCCCGATTCGGATAAACCTTTTCAAACAATAGAGCACCGGGGTTTGGTCACACAGCACCTGCCGCCCCCCTTCTCTGTTCCTGCACCGAGCGATAGAGGAAGTAGCCGACGACCGCAAACGTCACCACCGGCGAGAGCCAGGCCGGGACATGGAACCCGAAACTGTTTGCGAGCATGATCGTCCCGAGCACCAGGATGGAGTACATCGCCCCGTTCTTGAGGAAGCAGTAACTCCGGATCCGGTCGACACCCCGGACAGTGAGTTCCCTGACCACGACGGCACCGATGCCGTTCCCGATCAGGATGAGGGGGACGGAGAGGGTGAAGGCGAACGCACCGATGACGCCGTCGATCGAGAAGGTCGCATCAAGCACCTCGAGATAGGCGATCTTCGAGAGATCCGAGACTCCGGGCTGCCGGAGCCGCGCCTCCTGCGCCTCGGCGTTCTGCCGGAACCCGTGGATGATGAAGAAGGCGGTCGAGCCGAGCACGGCCGAGAACCCCATCATGGTGTTGATCTGGAGGGCGAACCAGACGATAGCGGCAAGCAGGATCGAGGCG
>JAAZGM010000125.1 GCA_012511245.1 Methanomicrobiales archaeon
CCGGCATCCGGCAGCGGAACCTCGATGATCCGGTCGAACCGGCCGGGGCGCAGAAGCGCCGGGTCGAGCATATCGATCCGGTTCGTCGCCGCCATGATCCGGATGTTGCCGCGGTTCCCGAACCCATCCATCTCAGCGAGGAGCTGCATCAACGTCCGCTGGACCTCGGCGCTCCCGGAGGTCCCGTCGTTCGTCCGCATGCTCCCGATCGCATCGATCTCGTCGATGAAGACGATCGCCGGAGCGCGCTCCCGGGCGAGGATGAAGAGCTCGCGAACGAGTTGCGCACCCTCCCCGATGTACTTGTGGACGAGTTCGCTCCCGGACATCCTGATGAACCGGGCCTTCGACTGGCGGGCGACCGCCTTTGCGATCAGGGTCTTCCCGGTTCCCGGCGGGCCGTAGAGGAGGATGCCCTTCGGGGGCTCCACGCCAACGCGTTCGTAGATCTCGGGTTTCGTGAGCGGATACTCGACCGCTTCCCGGACCTCCTCGATCTCTTCTTTCAGGCCGCCGACCTGCTCAAACGTCACACTCGGCTGCTCGTCGAGCTCCATGACCCTGACCCTCGCGTCAAAGATATTGCCGATCGTCTTCACGATGGAGAGGGTGTTGTTCACCGCCACCTTCATTCCGGGTTTGAGGGTGCGGTGGAGTTTCTCGTTGACCACGGTGACGTATTCCTGGTTGTTGCCCTGCTGCCGGAGATACACTTCGCCGTTATCGAGCACATCGACCACAGCGGCAACAAACAGCGGCACCCGCTTTAACTGGGCGTTCTCTTTCCGAAGCTGCAGGAGCTCCTTTTCCAGCAACTCGTTCTTGAGTTTGTAGTCCAGGATCTGTGCCTTCAGTTCCTGGATCTGGAGAGTGAGCATGTCATGCTCGCTCCCGGGAGTGCTGCCAATCGTTTCGTCCATGTCACTCATATAGTTGATACTCTAACCACATTATAATGTGGTTTGAGTGAACATGCAGGGCAGAAGCATATCCAGGGGTATCGGAACCGGAGAACTCCTCATTTCGTCCGAACCCATATCGTTCCTCTCCGGCGTCGACCCCGAGACCGGTATCGTCGTCGAGCGCGGCCACCCGCTCGAAGGCCAATCCATCGCCGGGCGGGTTCTGGCCTTCCCATACGGGAAAGGCTCGACGGTCGGTTCCTACGTGATCTACGCGTTAAAACAGAACGGGCTTGCTCCCGCCGCGATCATCAATGAGGAAGCCGAAGCGATCATCGCCGTCGGGGCGATCATTGCAGGGATCCCCATGGTCGATCGCCTCCCGCCGGAGTTCTCCGATCTCCCGGCCGGCGCCACCGTGACGGTGAACGGCGACACAGGCGAGATCTCCGGTGACGGGGACTCATGAGGCGCCGTGGAGACGCATTACGATATCCTGGGCGTCTCCCCCGACGCCGCGCCCGACGAGATCCGGGCGGCATACCGGAAGCTCGCGAAACAGTATCACCCGGACATGAACCCCGACCCGGATGCGGGCGAGCGGTTCATCGCGATCCAGCAGGCATACGAGACGCTGATCGACCCTGATGCCCGGGCGCGTTACGACCTTGCTCTCCGGGGCGGCGGCGCCGGAGCGCATGACCCGTTCGCGTGGTATCGCCCCGGCGGGCAGGCGCCGGAGACCCGGATCGGCGTTGTGCTTCTCGTCTTCCTCGGGAGCATCCTGATCGTCGTCATGCTCGCCCTCTCGTTCTTCCTTCGTGCCGTATCCGGCATCAGGCGGCAGCAGGGGTTCTGAATCCTTTTTTTCAGGCCGGTATACAGGAGGGAGAGCCGGATCACGGGAAACCTTATCTGGTAAAACCGCCTCTGTGCCGCATAACCATAGCGAGGTGAACGTGATTGTCCACAGAGAGAGTGAAACGATACCGGTGCAAGTACTGTGACTACATCTACTCCCCCCTCCGGGGCGAGCCCCACCGCGGCATCCCGGCGGGTACCGCGTTTGAGGACGTGCCGGATGATTATGTCTGCCCGGTCTGCGGTGCGACCGGGAAAGGGCAGATCGGGGCATGGGGGTTCGTGCCCTGGGAACCGACCAGGTATGTCTGCAAGATCTGCAGGTATGTCTACGACAGAGATCGCGGCGAACCCCTCCGCGGCTACCCGAAAGGCACCACGTTCGAGGATCTGCCGGATGACTACGTGTGCCCGGTCTGCGGGATGGACCCGCAGATATCAAGCTTCCACGGCCCGGTCGGAAAATCACAGTTCGACCCGATTCTGGACCTTTAACGGGGAAGGGGAACGATCCCCTCTCTCCCCAAACGCAAACCGTATCGGCCTGCACCGTATGATTGCAGGGGATCCGGCGCTCCCGCATGATCCCGGCTCTTTGCGGCAGCACTCCTTTATGAATTCCCAACTCTCACTATAACCAGAGTCAATCCGTTCACTCGAAGATCGGCCCTTTCAAATACTGGCCGGCGCATCAATGATAGAAAAACACCGGCTGTCTCCGTTGCGAGCAGCCGTCCACGAAAAAACGGCGTTGAATGATCGCGCATCAAACGATCAACGGCAGATGATCTCGGATGGATTTCTTCAGTAATATTCTGGGTCAGGGGAAGAACGCAAACCCTTTGATACAACAGGGGACCTCGCAGTTTGAGGCCGGGAACTACAGCGAAGCGGTGAAGAATTTCGAGAAGGCGCTCAAGATTGAACCTGAAAACAGCTCCGCCCGGCTCTATATGGGGCGGTCGCTCGCCGGCCTCGGCAGGGACGGCGAAGCCGTGGAATGGCTGAGAAAGGCCCTCGAATCGACCCCCGGCGATGCCGCGGCACTCCGGGCACTGGGGCATGTCCTCGCCCGTTCAGGCGAGTACGAAGAGGCGGCTGGATGTTTCGCGCAGATCGCCGGAGAGATGCCGGCGGATGCAAACGCCTCATACTGGCACGGGGAGATGCTTGAGAGGCTCGGCCGGTATGCCGATGCGGCGGCGGCCTATGCACGGGCGCTCGCGGGAGACCCGGAGAATATCGTTCTCCGGGAGAGATGCGGAAGGATGTTCGAGCGGGCCGGCGACTACCGGGAAGCGGCGGCATGTTTTGAGAAGCTCCTCAAGGCGGAGCCCGATAACACCGATATGCTCGCCCGTATAGGGACAGCGCACCTCTACCAGGGCGATTACTCAAAAGCCGTCGGTGCTTTTGACAGGATACTCGAGAAAGAGCCGGAGAAGATCGACGCGCTGTACGGCAAGGGCCGGGCGCTCGAGTATCTCGGCCGGTTCCAGGATGCCGCCGACTGTTACGCCCCGGTTGTCGCCGTCGAGCCCGAGAACATCCCCGCCTGGTACCACCGCGGCTCGATGCTCCTCCGCGCTGGAAGATACCCGGAGGCGCTGGAAGCCTTTGAACAGGTCGTTCTCACCGATCCGGACCATATCCCGGCGCGCTACTCCATGGGAATGGTCTACGACGCCCTCGGCCGCTACGACCGGGCGGTCAAGAGCTTCGACCACATCCTGAAACACGACCAGGGTCAGACCCAGGTATGGTACTCCCGCGGCATGGCGCTCTTCCACCTCGGCCAGTATGCCGAGGCGGTCCGGTCGTTTGATCGTGTGCTCGAGGGGCGGACGATGACCGGGATGAAGTGGATCGGGGACAGCACCGATCTTGCGCTCTTCGAGCGGGACGAAGCGGGCGATCCCCGGAGGCAGAGACCGCAGACGTTCGATACGCTCAATGCAACCATCCATACCCGCCGGGGGGCTGCGCTGCTTTACCTCGGGCGGTATGCTGAGGCGCAGAAGGACTTTGAGCGTATCCTTGAGGCAGATCCGGGGAACATCTCCGTCCTGCAGCAGAGCGCCGCCGCACTCCTCCACCTCGGCAGGTATGAGGAGGCCGCCCGTTGTCTGGAGAAGGTCCTTGAGAAAGAGCCGTATAACGCTGTCGCCGGATCGATGAGGGTGGATGCGCTCATGAACCCCGGCAGGCACGAAGAGGCGCTGGCGTACCTCGGCCAGGTGCAGGACGATGTCGGCGGTGCCCCCCATCTCCTGTACCGGAAGGGGGAGATCCTCCTGCGCCTTGGACGGTATGCGGAGGCGGAGGCGGCCTTCGAGAGTCTCCTCAAGACCGGTTCGGGGGACGTTATGGCGGAGAACGGCAGGGGAGAAGCGCTGATGCACCTTGGCCGGTACGAAGAGGCGCTCGAGTGCTACGATCGGGCGCTCCTGGCCGGCCCGGCCGATCGCACCGCCCTGTCCGGCAGGAGCGCAGCGCTCGAACGCCTCGGCCGCTACGAGGAAGCGCTCACATCCATCGACCGTCTGATGCAGGTCGGGGTTGAGGCTGCCGGGATACTTCTCAGGAAGACATGGATCCTCGAGGCCCTCGGCCGCTACGAGGAGGCCGCCGGGTGTTACGAGACCCTCCTTGCAGCCGATCCGAAGAGCAGGGGCTACCCGGCGAACCTCGGTTTTGTCCTCGCCATGCTCGGGCGGTATGAGGAGGCCGCCGGGCTGTTCAAAGAGGTCACGCTTGCCGATCCCGGCAACATATTTGCGTGGTTCAACCGGGGCAGGGCGCTGGAGAGGATGGGGCAGTATGCGGGTGCAGTTGAGTGCTACACGAAGGTGGTGGAGAGCAGGCCGGACGATATCGGCGCCTGCTTTGCGCTTGCCATCACCCTTGCACGGCTCGGCCGGCACCAGAAGGCGATCGAGTGCTGCGACCGGGTGATCGCCGCCGACGCCTCGAACGCCGCGGTTGCGAGGGTCAGGGCGGATATGCTGGAAGCCGTCGGCAAGCACGAGGAAGCGGCGAATGCATACGAGCGTTACCTGGAGAACTCCCCCGACGATCGGGACGCAAGGATGGCGTTCGGTATGGCGCTCGAACGGGACGGAAGGTTCAACGATGCGATCAAGCAGTATGCGCTGGTGCTCGATAGCGACGAACGCGACACCGAGGCATGGTATACCCTCGAGAGCGCCCTCGTGCACATGGGGCGGTATGACGAGGCGCTCGAGTGCTCCGACAGCATCATCGAGGCAAACCCGGAGAACCGGGCTGCCTGGCAGCGGCGTGGCGAGATCTTCATGGGGCTCGGCCGCTACGACGGGGCGGTGGAGTGCTTCGAGAAGGTGAACGGGGCTGATCCAGCCGATCTCCTCACCCTGCGAAGGCTCGGCGAGGCATACGAGAAGGCCGGCAGGCACGAGGATGCCCTTGCCGCCCACACACAGGTGCTCGACCGGGAACCGACCAGCATCGAGACCCTCCACGCCCGTTCAGCGGTTCTCATCCATCTCGGACGATACAAAGAGGCGATCAGGTCGATCGACAGGATCATCGTTCTCCAGGACAGGAACCCTGCTGCCCTCTTCATGAGGGGGGCGGTGCTTGAGAAGGTGGGCGGATACGACGATGCTCTTGCGAGTTACGAGAAGGCGCTCTCGATCGACCCGAAGAGCGTGGCGGTCTGGAACGCGGCCGGGCTGCTCAAGGATGCGCTGGGACGGCACGAAGAGGCCATCAAAGCGTTCGATAAGGCCATCGAACTGGGCGGAGGAGACGTTCATGTCTGGCTTGCAAAGGGGCTTGCCCTCGACCGCCTGGGCAGGCACGATCGGGCGCTCGCCGCATTTGAGAAGGTTCTGGAGATCGATCCCCGCCATGCACGGGCATGGTACCTGAAAGGGAAGGTGCTCGACCGGCAGGGCAGATTTGCCGGGGCGGTGGAATGTTTCACGAAGGCGCTCGATGCCGGGGGTGGAGAAGAATGAAGGGGAAGCGGGCACATGGTATCCTGCTGCTCATCGCATGCGTCCTGGCCCTCTGTTCGGGCTGCATCGCAGGCGATCGCGAAGAAGGGCAGGTGAAGCCCGGGGATACGGTGCTGATCCATTACACCGGCACCCTTGAGAACGGGACGGTCTTCGACAGCTCCGCCGGGCGCGAACCGCTCCAGTTTACCGTCGGCGCCGGAAGGGTGATCCAGGGGTTCGACGAGGGCGTCGTCGGGATGCAGGTCGGGGAGGAGAGGACCCTGCATATCCCGGCCGACCAGGCGTACGGGCAGTATCGCGAAGATCTTGTCTTCACCTTCGGCCCTGATGAGATCGACAACGCAGACGTTCCGGCGGTCGGCGATCAGGTCGGGATAACCCTGCAGAACGGGCAGATACTGTCTGCAACGGTCGTTTCCGTATCGGCCGATGGAATCGTCGTCGATGCAAACCACCACCTTGCAGGCGAGGATCTCACGTTCGACATCCGCCTTGTCGATATCGTGTGAAGATCACTCTTCTTCCTTCTTTTTCCCGGCGTCCGTCGGGGTGACGAGCACCTTGTCAACCCGGTGGCCGTCCATATCGAGCACCTCGAACCGGAGCCCGTCCCAGACAAACCGATCGCCGGCCGCCGGGGTCCGTTCGAGATACATCATCACAAACCCGCCGAGCGTCTGGTAGTAGCCGCGCCCCTCCCCGGGCAGGGCGCCCACATCCAGGAGGTCGTGGATCTCGTCGATAGGGAGCATCCCGTCGATGAGCCACGATCCGTCCGGGCGCTGGAACGCCGGGCTCCCGGGCAGGTGTTCGGGCGAGGGGATATCGCCGACGATCGACTCCGCGATATCGTGGATGGTGACGACCCCCTGGATGCTCCCGTATTCGTCGGTGACAAGGGCGATCCGCGCCCCGGGTTTCTTGAACCTCTCAAGTACCGAGAGGGCAGGGACGCTCTCGGGTACGAAGAGCGCGGGCTCGACGGCCTTCGAGAGGTCGGGAGGTTCGCCCGCGATCATCCGTGCCCAGAGGTTGCGGACCGAGACGATGCCGAGCAGGTTGTCGAGCTGGTCGCGGTAGACCGGGAAGTAGATGTGCCCGGAGTCCACCATCTTCTGCCAGTTCTCCTCGACGGGGTCTTCGATATCCACGGCGACGATCTCGGGCCGGGGGGTCATCAGCACGCTGACACGCCGGTCGGCAAGGCGGAAGACGCCCTCCACCATCTCCTGTTCCGCCTCCTCGAAGATACCCGCCCGGGTGGCCTGCCCGATGAGAACCCTGACATCCTCCTCGGTGACCTCCGGGCCCGAGGGCTGCTGAACCCCGAGCAGCATGAGGATCCCGTCGGTCGAGACGCTCAGCACCCGGATGAGCGGTGCGGCGGCCCGCGAGAGGAGCCGTATCGGGCGCGATACCAGCGATGCAACCCGGTCGGCGTGCGTCATGGCCACCCGTTTCGGCACCAGTTCTCCGATGACGAGCGTCAGGTAGGTGATGACGGCAACGACGGTCGCGACCGCAAGCGGGCCGCTGTATGGCGCGATCAGGGGAAACCCGGCAAGTTCTCCTGCAAGAGGCCCTGCGAGCGTCGCCCCGCCGAACGCCCCGGCCAGGATCCCGATGAGGGTGATGCCGAACTGGGTGGTGGAGAGGAACAGTGTCGGGTCCCCGGCAAGTTCGAGTGCGGTCGCCGCCCCGGCATCGCCCTTCTCCGCTCTCTTCTCCAGGCGTGCCGTCCGCGCAGAGACGAGTGCGAACTCCGCCATCGAAAAAAAACCGTTCGCAACGATCAGGAGAAGGAGGATCGCGATATCGGTGGCAGGTGACATCGCGACATCCTTACCGGCAGGAGCCTTAAACCTGCGGGGTGGCCGGGGGAGGAGAGGGCGCCGGGTGGAAATATTTATCGTCGCCGGGACGGACTCTGCCCGGTGATGCGTGATGGTCGAGGTCGGCGATCAGGCCCGGGACTTCGTGATATCGGATCAGAACGGGAATACAGTCAGGCTGTCGGCGTTTGCAGGGAGGCGGGTTCTTCTCTCGTTTCATCCGCTGGCATGGACCCGCATCTGCGCCGAACAGATGAAGGCGCTTGAGATGAACCGGGAGGCGTTCGATACCCTTGGTGCCGTCGCCCTCGGCATCAGCGTGGACTCCGTCCCCTGCAAGCGGGCGTGGGCGGGGAGCCTCGGTATCACAACGACCCGGCTCCTTGCGGACTTCTGGCCGCACGGTGCCGTGGCACAGGCCTACGGCGTCTTCGATAGCCGGAAAGGCTACGCGCGGCGGGCGAACATCGTCGTCGACGAGACCGGGCGCATCGTGTTCGTCGCGGAGTACCGGCCAACGACGGTGCCCGATATGCAGGATGTCCTCACCGTCCTCCGGACGCCGGAGATCTGATCCGGTTCACCCTGCGCCCGGGAAGAAACTACCGATGAGCGTGATCAGGAGAACGGCCGGAACGCCGTAGCGGATGAGCGCCATGTAGGCCTTCTGCTGCCACCCGCAACCGCCGATCTCGTCACATATCCGGTCGCGGTTCATGAACCACCCTCCGACGATGCAGAGGATCAGCCCGGCGACGATGAGGCCGATCGTCCCGAACGCATAATCGGCGACGTCGAGGAAGGGCATCCCCAGAAGTTCGAGGTTCAGGGGGGTGTAACTGAGAGCGGACGGGAGCCCGACGAGCATGATCGCGGCGAAGACAAAGAGCGCCGCATGCTTCCGGGTGTAGCCGTAGGAGTCCATCAGCGTCGCCGTCGGAACCTCGAACATGGAGACCGCCGATGTGAGTGCAGCGGCAAAGAGCATCAGGAAGAAGAGTGCGCCGAGCAGCATGCCGTACTGGATCTTTGCGAATGCGGAAGGCAGCGTGATGAACGCAAGGTTCACCCCGGATGCCGGGTCGAGGCCGGCGGTGAAGACCAGGGGGAAGATCATGAATCCGGCGAGCACCGCAATCAGCATATCGGCGCCGGCGATGATGCCGGCACTCTTGAAGAGGCGTTCTTTCCCGAGATAACTTCCAAATGTGAGCATGACGCCCATGCCGACGGAGAGCGAGAAGAACGTCTGCCCGAAGGCCGCGATCCAGACGCCGGGATCGGTGAGTTTCGAGAAGTCGGGGGAGAGATAGAACTCGATCCCTTCGGCCGCTCCGGGTTCTGTGAGCGAGATGACCACAAGGAAGAGGAGGATCACGATGAGTATCGGGATGAGGTAGCGGGAGATGCGCTCGATCCCTTCCTTGACCCCGGACCGGACGGTTATGTAGACTGCAAGTCCCGAGATGAGGAAGAAGACGAGCGGGAGGTATGAGTCGGTAAACGTCCCGAACTCCACCGGCATACCGAGGATGAAGAAGAACGCGTATGCAAGCACCCAGCTCGTGATCACCAGGTAGTAACCGAGGACCAGGGCGGTGACGGCGACGATGGCGAGGCCGGCCACGGTGAACCGCTGCTGTATCGAGCGGAAGGCGGAGACGATCGACGTTCCCGTGGAGCGGCCGATGGCAAGTTCCAGCACCATCAGGGGGATGCCGAAGAAGAGGACGGAGACCAGGTAGGGGATGAGGAACGCGCCGCCTCCGTTGGCGCCCACGATGTAGGGAAACCGCCAGATGTTTCCTATACCTACGGCTGAACCGACACTTGCAAGGATGAAGCCCAATGACGACGACCACTGCTCTCTTTCCAAACCACTCACTTCTCCGGGATGATTCTCATACGATAAGGAGGTATTCTGCCTTTATATTCCTGTCCGCCGGCGCCGGGGTACCCTGACCACTGGACTTTTGTAGCGGGCACCCCCATACTGGTACGGTCAGGAGCAGCATGATCACCAGATCCCGGAGATGGCGAAATAGGGGGGAGCGGGAGTGAATGGCCGCTACCCGTTCCTCATATCGATCCCTCACGGCGGTATCGCCATCCCGCCCGAACTCCGCGGTCTCGTCAACCTCTCGCGAAAGGAGATCATCTTCAACAGCGACCCGCATACCCGCTCTATCTACGGGTTCGATGATACGGTCGAGGCGCTGGTAGACTTCGAGATATCGCGGATCTTCGTCGATACCAACCGGGCGCCCTACGACTACCCGCCGCGAGCGCAGGACGGCGTGGTCAAGGTCATCACGCAGGACGGGACGCCGGTGTTCCGGAGAGGGCAGACGCCCGGCAGGGAGCTGGTAGGCACTCTTCTGCAGAACTACTATCATCCCTTCCACAAACGGATCGCCGGGGCGCTCGACACCCTCCCCATCGAGATCGCCTTTGACTGCCACAGCATGCTGCCGAGATCGCCGCCGGTCAGGATGGACGCAGGCGAGGTTCGCCCGCTCTTCTGCCTGAGCAACCGGGGCGACCGGAACGGGATGCCCCTGAAGCGAGGCGCTCTCGTGACCTGTCCGCCGGAGTGGCTCCAGGCGCTTACCCGGTCGTTCCAGGCGGAGTTCGGGGATGAAGGGCGGGTTGCGATGAACGATCCCTTCCGGGGCGGGTTCATATCGGTGGCGCACTACCGGCGGCGGCGAATCCCCTGGGTTCAGGTCGAGATCAACCGCAGCCTCTACGAGAGCGAAGACCGTCAGGTCAAAGAAGAACAACTCATCGAACTCCG
>JAAZGM010000017.1 GCA_012511245.1 Methanomicrobiales archaeon
AGAGGTAGGCGGTGCTCCCACATCAACTATTACCGAACAGAAGGGTTGATTCACCTCACCGGCAAACACTTCAGGAGATCATGGGTATGCTGTTTCTGGAGTTCGCCCGCGTCTGCGAACGTCTCGAAGGGACCCCCGGGCGCCTCGATATGATCGGGGTGACCGCCGAAGTCCTCCCCGGACTCGACGACGAGGAGCTCCCCATATTCGTCCGGTTCATCATGGGCAGGGTCTTTCCCGACTGGAGCACGAAGAAACTCGGCGTTGGTCCGAATCTTCTCTACGACGCCGTGGCCTACGTCGCTGGGACAAAGCGGAAAGTCGTCCGGGAGGCGATCAACGCGACCGGCGACGTCGGTCTTGCCGTCGAGGATCTGCTCGCGAAGAAAGAGCAGACGTCGTTCTTCATCCAGGAACTCGAACTCGCCGGGGTCTACCGGGAACTCGAGCGGATGGCGGCCACCGGCGGGCAGCGGTCGCAGCGGGAGAAACTCCGCGTGGCGCAGGGCCTCTTCGGGAATGCCCGGCCGCTTGAGGGGCGGTACCTCGCGCGGCTGATGCTTGAGGAACTCCGGATCGGTATGGGGGAGGGGAACGTCCGCGACGCCATCGCACAGGCGTTTGAGATCGACGTCGATCTCGTCGAACATGCCCATCAGGCGATGAACGACCTCGGAGAAGTCGCCCTCCTCGCCCGGCGCGACCCGGACGCGCTCTCCCGTGTCACGATCGAACCGTTCCGGCCGGTGAAGATGATGCTTGCGCAGGCGGGAACCATCGCCGCCCAGATCGAGGAGCACGGCGAGGTCGCGGTCGAGTACAAGTATGACGGAAGCCGGTTCCAGTTCCACAAAGTGGGCGATGTCTGCCGGATCTACTCCCGGAGGCTCGAGGACGTCACGGAGAGCCTCCCCGACATCGTAGCCCTCCTCCGGGAGGCAACCGACCACGATGTCATCCTTGACGGGGAGGCGGTCGCCGTCCGGGACGGGAGGCCGATGCCGTTTCAGTATGTCATCCGGCGGTTCCGGCGCAAACATGAGGTCGACGCCATGATGGAGAAGATCGAACTCGTCCCCCGGGTCTTCGATATCCTCTACCTCGACGGCGAGACGCTGATGGACCGGCCTTTCTCCGAGCGGCGAAAACTCCTCGAAGGGGCGCTCCGCGACCACGTCACCGGGCAGTTCCTGGCTGCCGACGTCGCTGCGGCGGAGGCGGTCTACGATGCAGCGCTCGATCTCGGGCATGAGGGTGTGATGGTGAAGGTCCTCGATGCGCCCTACACCCCCGGTGTCCGTGGTCGCCTCTGGGTGAAGGTGAAGCCCGGCGTCGAGACGCTCGATCTCGCGGTCATCGGGGCGGAATGGGGCGAGGGGCGGCGGGCCGGGACGTTCGGGTCGTTCCTGCTCGCGGTCCAGGACCAGGGCAGATTCCTCCCGGTCGGGAAGGTGGCAACCGGGATCAACGACGAGACGCTCGCAGAGCTCTACGCCCTCTTCAAGGAGAAGGTGATCGCCCGCTCAGGAAAAGAGGTGACGGTCGAGCCGGAAGTGGTCTTCGAAGTCGGCTACTCCGAACTCCAGACGAGCCCGAACTACGCAAGCGGCTACGCCCTCCGGTTCCCGCGGTTCGTCCGGGTGCGCGAGGACAAGAGCGTCGACGAGGTCGAGAGCCTCGATTCCCTCACGGAGCGCTACATCCAGCAGAGGAACGGGCAGGGCTCTCTCTAAAAGTCAAAGAGCGTCCTTTGTGTTGCCAGCTCCGGGATGAGTCTGCTGTGGGGCTGCCAGTGGGTGAACCCGATCAGCCGGGAGGCGAGATCAGTCGCCGCGCCGATATCGGCGCATACCGTTTTTTCGCCCCGCATGGCGTTTCGCGTCGCTTCCCGCACGACCCAGGTCCCGAGCGGCGCCCAGTACTCGCCGGTGACGTTCCTGAGGATGAGCGCTCGTGCCGAACGGCGCACGCCCTCCAGGTGTTCAGCGACTGCGAGGCGCGCCGAGTAGTAGGCGCCTGCAAGCGGCGAGTAGTTGGATTTCGTGAGTCCTTCACTGTCAACGGCGATCGTCTCGCTCCCTCCGCCCCAGAGCGACTGCTTCCCCCAGACCTCGATCATCTCAAACTTCCAGTCGCCGGGGATGAGGATGCAGACGATGTGGTTGCCGTAGAGCGACGCCGAGTAGACCTCGATCTCGGAGAGCGGCGGGTACCTCGCGATCTTCTTTACGAGCTGCTTTGAGACCGTATCGTCGACCGCCGTGATCGCCCACCGTGTGGGGACGACCCGCCGCCTCTTCTCGCTCCCGAGGAGCCCGGCGGTGAGGAGCTGGGTGATCCGGTAGACGTCGATGCCGGAGGCACTGAGGATCCCGCAGGCGTCGGTCGCGCCGAGATCGGTATCCGACGTCGCCCGGTCGACCGCCCGGTCCACCCGGGCGTTCCCGAGGACATCCATATCCCGTATGGCGCCGGTGAGACCGACCGGGGCGATCGTCCCATCGAACCGGAGATCGAACGAGACGGGTTTTACAAACCTGACCTCGACGTCGAGCGGGCTGCTTGAGAGCGCGATCTCCTGGATGTCCCCGGAAAGCCCCTTTGCCTCCCCGGCACCGCGGATCGTCCGGGCACGGAGTCCCACGATATCCTCGATCCCGAGCCCCTGCGCCACCCAGTCCGGCGGATGGTCGGCGTCATCGATCATGAGCGGCCCCCCCGCGACCTTCGGGTAGCCGTAACTCCCGACAAAGACTGACGGCGCCGACCCCTCGTAGTGGTCGCTCTGCCGGACCGGGAGCCGGGCGTAGAACCGGCTCATGATCGGGCAGCGTTCGAGCCCGCAGAACCCCCTCCCCTTGCACTCAGCGCACTGCATACTCACTCCTCCCTGAGATCGAGGACGACCCGCACCCTTCCTGCAAGGCCGCGGAGCGTCTCCCCGACCCACTCATCCCAGCAGTCCGCCAGGAGATCGCGCCCCTCTGCAATCTCACGGCCGAGATCGTCGTCCCGGCCATCGAGAACCTCGACGACGACCGAGCCCGGGGCGAACCCCGGCGCCACGATACCGTCGGCATCGCCGTCGACAACCCCAAAGACAGGAATCCCCGCATGAGAGCAGATATGCCCGCAGATGGCGGTGGTATCGTCGCCGACGGCGAGAACCCCACAGACGTCCTCCTCGATCCCATCGTAGAGGGTGTGGCCGCAGTGGTCGACGACCATGACCCGGCCGCCGCGAACGGTCCGTTTCCCCTGGCGAGGCAGGGTGCGCCGCACCATCCCGCTCTTGCACCAGGCCGTGCTGATATCCGGGACACCCGCCCGGAGGAGTTTCTCAAACCCGTGAGGTTTCGGGTCAAGCCCCGAGATAGCCCGGAAGCTCCCGCCGTCGCTTGCGAGGACGACCGTCTCCGCCGTCGCCGTCCCGACGACGATCCCGTTCACGAAGACCGCCTCCCCCGGGATGCATCCGCGGACTTCCCGCACTCCCTCCTGTCGGGCGCCGACGCTCTTTGCACGGCAGAGGGTGTAGCCCGCCCGCCGCGCAATCTCCTCTGCAAGTGCATCATCGCCGCGATTCCAGCAGTAGACGGTATCACTTGAACACTCGACGTGGATGAGCCCGGGAAGCCGGGCGGAGACGAGTTCTCCGAATATCCGGCCGGACTCCGGGGTTTTTCCCCGGTTGACCAGGCACGCTGGACTGGCCAGCGCGCCGAGCACCACGCTCGGCCGCTCACCCGTGCAGATGACCGGAAGCCCCGACTCCTCAGCGGCCGTCCTGGCCATCACCCCTGCGACCAGCACCTGCCGGGGCGAGAAGAGGCCAATCAGGCGCCGGACGTCCCCGGCATCGAAGGCCTCCGGGCCGTGCACCACCATGACAAGGTTCATCGGGTACTCATCTCTCGGCGTGGATTATCAGACTGCCGTCACGACGAACTCTGTGTGGGGAGGTAAGGTATCAGGGAGTTAGCGAGTTTTGCGACGTTCATCGACTGCAGGATAACCCGGCCTGGCCCCGTCAGCGTGGCGAGGAAAAGCCCCTCCCCGCCGAAGAAGACGGTCTTGACGCCGCCGGCAAGCGCTATGTTGTAGTCGACGGTCTTCTCAAACCCGACGACGAGCCCCGTCTCGACCCTGACGACCTCGCCCGGCGCAAGCGTCATCTCCATGATATCGCCGCAGCAGTGGAGGAACGCCATCCCCGCCCCGGAGAGCCGCTGGAGGATGAACCCCTCCCCGCCGAAGATCCCCGAGCGGAGGCGTTTCGTGAATGCTATATCGAGATCGACACCTGGCTCAGAGCAGAGAAACGCCGTCTTCTGAGCGATGAATTCACCTTTCGTGAGGTCGAGCGTGAATATCTTTCCCGGGACGTTCCCGGCGAACGTGACGAACCCCCCACCACCCTCAGGGGTGAACTCGGTCATGAAGAAACTCTCACCGGTCGTTATCCGTTTGAGCCCTTTGAAGAGTCCCCCCTTCATGTTGGTGGTCATCTGCATGTTCCCGCTCATGTTGACCATGGCGCCGGCCTCAGCACAGGCCTTCTCACCCATGGCGAGGCGGAGAGTCACCATCTGGAGGTTGTCTCCAATGATCTCGTACTGCATACCACAAGTATCTCCAATTCAGAAGAGTTGGGCTTTTCTCTTCTTTTGTCGGAGATGAGTGGTGAATCTCTGGAAAACTCAAACCGATGCCGCGGCACCCTCACCGCAAAATATATCCGATAGAAGTATAATCTCTCCACGTGAGATCCAGGCGCACGGAGTATTCCGACGATACACCCATCGGAAACGCATATATTACGCATGAGGCCACCCGGGCCGTCCTTGAGCGACAGGGCAGCCGGTGTGCCGGATGCCGCGCCCCGCTCGACGTCCGCACAACACACTTTGATCTCCGGCGGCCGGCGATATGCGGCGGACTTCGCACGCTCGGAAACCTTGATGCCCTCTGCCTCACCTGCCACCGGGACCATATGCGCCGGATCCGGGAGCAGCTTAGCAACCATCGGAATACTCCCCCGATACCATGACCTGCAGACGAGATGCCCCGCAGACGGATGTGTGGCGCTCAGCGACCATGCGGGCGGCAAGCGGCCTCGCGGAATGGGTCGCGCCTCCCGCCCCCTCCTACGAATGGCGCTCCTCGACGATGCAGACGCTCAACGCCGCCGTCACCCCCGGAACCGCGGCCAACTTCGCGGTCACGTTCACGGTGACGACACTCCTCATCCCCCGGATCCCGTACCGGCCGCTCGCGATGGCCGTCGGGTTTGCCGCCGGCTCGATCCTGCACTGATCACTTCATCTCTTCTTTGTCCGCCGCGCCGGGACAAGACACTTCCATGCGCTCCCGATGAGGTCCTCCCTCCCGGCGGCGCGGAGCCCTTCGCAGACGAGTCCATAGTTTGCCGGATCGCGGTAGTGCATGAGCGCCCGTTGGACGCGCTTCTCCCGGCCTTTCGGGACGTAAACCTCTTTGAGGGTGAAGGGGTCGAGCCCGGTGTGGTAGATCGCCGTCGATATGCTCATCGGCGTCGGCGTGAAGTCCTGGACCTGCTCGGTGTAGAGCCCGGTGTCCCGGACGTACTCGGCGAGTTCGACCATATCCTCCATCCGGCAACCGGGGTGGCCGGAGATGAGGTAGGGGACGAGGTACTGCCGTTTCGCCTTCCCCTCCTGGAGTGCCTCGAACCGATCCCTGAACGCATCGAAGACCGCCCGGGGGGGTTTTCCCATGCAGGCAACGACCCGCTCAGAGATGTGTTCGGGGGCGACCTTGAGGTGGCCGGAGACGTGGTGGGCACATATCTCGGCGAGGTATTCGCTGTCATCCGGGATCAGGTCGTAACGGATGCCTGATGCGATGAAGACCCGCCGCACCCCCGGGATCACCCGGAGACGGCGGAGGAGGGCGACCTGTTCGGCGTGGCTCCGGCCGAGTGTGGGGCAGTCGATACAGCGCCGCTCAGGACAGGTCCCGGCGGTCTCCCACCGGCCGCAGTGGATGGCATACATGTTCGCCGTCGGCCCCCCGACGTCCTGGACGACGCCCGTAAACTCTGGCATCCGTGCCATCCGCTCCACCTCGCGGACGATCGAGTCGGCGCTCCGGCTCTGGATGATCCGCCCCTGGTGGTGGGTGAGGGCGCAGAACGAGCAGGCCCCAAAACATCCCCGGTGGGTGACGACCGAGAACCTGACGGGCTCGAGGGCGGGTATGGGTTCGGCGTAGGAGGGGTGCGCCCTCCGGGTGTAGGGAAGTTCGTAGACCCGGTCGAGTTCGGCACCCGCAAGCGGCATAGCAGGCGGGTTCTGAACTATGACGGTCTTTGGATGCGGCTGGGCAACCGGTCTCCCCCGGACGGGGTCCTGCTCGCCGTAATGGAGGGCAAACGCTCTCGCGTAGGCATACCGGTCGTCCTTCACCTCCGGGTAGCCCGGGATGACGACGTAGCCGGACTGGTCCATGCCGCGCCAGACCTTCTTCTCGACGCGGTAGGCGGTGCCGGGGATATCGGCGAGGGACGTTTCACCGGCGGCAAGGCGGTCGGCGATCGCGACGACCTGGCGTTCGCCCATGCCGAAGACGAGCAGATCGGCAGGCGCATCGGCGAGGATGGACTGCCGGACGGAGTCCGACCAGTAGTCGTAGTGGGCGAACCGCCGGAGGCTTGCCTCGATCCCGCCGATGACGATCGGGGTCTTCGGGAAGAGGGCGTGGATGCGGTCGGTGTAGACGAGTGTCGCCCGGTCGGGCCGGAGGAGTCGACCGCCCGGCGAATAGACGTCGGAACTCCGGCGTTTGAGGTTCGGTGTAAAGGCGTTCACCATTGAATCGACGTTCCCGGCCGAGACCGAGAAGAAGAGCCGGGGCTCGCCGAGGCGCCGGAGGTCGTCGGAGCTCCTCCAGTCGGGCTGGGCGATGACGCCGACCGAGTAACCGGCGTCGACGAGGACCCGCCCGATGAGCGCCGTCCCGAACGATGGGTGGTCGACGTAGGCGTCGCCGGAGACGAGGATGACATCGAATTGATCAATCCCGAGTTGTTCCGCCTCTGCGGCCGTCATCGGGAGATATTCAGGCTGTCCGGTCATGGGAGCGCCTTCCCGGCGCCGGCCCTGCCCGTTCCTGTACTGCATGGATTCACTCTCTGAATAGATGGTTTCCAGAGATGATAAGTGCTTGACCGCTTTTCCCGGCGGGCAGGGTTGATATGTGCCGCCCTGCAAATCCTGTTATTATCCGCCGGACGGCGGTTGTGAGGTGCGGCGGGGGTGGTCTGGTTTGACGAGGTTGGGTATCTGCGGGGGTTCGCCGCCCTTGCCGTGATCGCTGTCCACGTCTCGATGAACTACATCCGAATCCCCGTCGTGAACCTGCTTGCGCTCACGAACGCCTTCATCTACGTCGCCGCCCATTTCGCCGTCCCGGTCTTCCTCTTCATATCCGGGTGGGTGCTTGCGGCGCGGTATACCGGGGACTTCTCGCTTCGTGAGTTCTACCGCCGCCGGGCATGGCGGGTCATCCCGCCCTACCTCTTCTTCACCGCGCTCTACCTTCTCGTGCGGGTGGACGGCACGATCGGGTTTGCCGGCATCCCCTCCCTGGAGCGGGCGGCGTCCGCCCTCCTCCTCGGGACGGCGGCCTACCACCTCTGGTTCTTTGCGCTGATCATCCAGATCTACCTCCTCTTCCCGCTGATCGTACGGGGCTACGATATATTTGACCGGGCCGGGGCTGCGCTCTACCTCCTCTTCTCGCTCTTCTTCCTCATGATCCTCTGGAACACGGGCGCCCACCTCATAGGAGCCTTTGCAGGGGCAGAGTGGTATACCGTCCTGATCCGGCTCATCCCCTCACACCTCTTCTACGTCGCGGCCGGGATCCATGTCGCCCGGCACCCGGGGGTGCTCTCATCACTCTCGCCGGCGTGGGTGCTCGCCGCGGCCGGTGCGGGGGCGCTCCTCTCTGGCGGCGTCTGGGTGGCGGCCATCCTCGTCTCGGGGAGCCTCACAGCCACGTCGCTTGCAATCTTCTGCATATACCGGATTTTCGAGCCTTTCTACTGCGTTCCGGCCATCGCCGCACTCGTCCTTGCGGCCCGGCGGCTGGATGCAGGAGGTGGACGGGCTTCTGAAGCGGTCCTCTCGTTCGGAGAGTATTCCTACGGGATCTACCTCATCCATCCGCTCGTCATCGCCGCCGGCGCGAGCCTCTGGTTTGCCCTCACGGGGCTTTTGTGGGCGGACTGGGTGACCTACCCGGTGATATTTGTCGTGGCCGTGCTCGCGAGTTACGCGGCGGTGCGAGTTCTCTCCCACGTCCCGTATGCCAGGTGGGTGCTCGGGGTGCGGGGATAGCGACGGAGGTACAGGGGGGACACAAGACCAGAAACAGAAGTCAGCGGTTCAGCATCCAGAGGGAGAGTCGTTTCACGCACGGCAGCAGAGCATAGAACCCACGCCTGTAACAACCCCCCCGGAGCCGCCCGGGGCGATCCGGCATGACCATCCCCGGTCTTAAATACCCGTACCACCCACAATTTCTACAATGGAACTGACCGTCCTCGCGAGCGGAAGCAAAGGAAACTGCACCTACATCCGGGGGGAGCAGGGTGCACTGCTCATCGATGCAGGGCTCTCCGCACGTGAGACCCTTCGCCGCCTCAGTGCCGCCGGAGGAGATAAATCGCTCATCAAGGCGATACTCGTCACACACGAGCATATCGACCACATCCGGGGCGTCGACGTTCTGGCAAGACAACTCGGCATCCCCGTCTACGCAACCGGCGGAACACTTGATGCGTTCACCGCGAAGTGCAGGGGAACCTCTGCGGAAATACGGCGGTGCCGCAGCGGCGAGACGTTCACCGTCGGCGACTTTCTGATCGAACCGTTCGCCGCCTCCCACGACGCCCGGGAACCCTGCGGGTTCTGTGTCGCCGAGGGCGACCTTCGTATCGGGTGCTGCACCGACACCGGCATCGTTACCACCGCGATGTTCGACCGGTTCGCGTCCTGCGACGCCGTCCTCCTCGAGAGCAATCACTGCCCGGAGATGCTCGAGAACGGCCCATACCCTGCCTACCTGAAGAGCCGGATACGGTCAAAACACGGCCACCTCTCAAACCCCGATGCCGCCCGCTGCCTCCAGCAACTCGCCGGCCACATCCACATGGCGATGCTCGCTCACGTAAGCGAGATCAACAACACACCAGAAAGAGTGCTCGACACCGCACTTGAGGGGCTCGGGCTCTACTCCGACCAGATAGGGGTCGCTGTGGCGCCCCAGGACCCGGGGGCGGTGCACCCCGAATCCTATGGCTTCCGGCTCTGAAGACTCACGCCCGGCGGAATGTACAGACCATACCGATGACGGTCCCGGCGCCGTCGGCGATCGGATCGCCGGAGACGCAGACGGCCTCCCTTGATCCATCATGCTTCACGATCTCCGCAGATCCCTCATACCTCGCCGGGCTGCCCCGCCCGAGCACCTCTCCCAGGAAGAACTCCTGGAGGCCGTCACCCCTAAAAAGTGACCAGACCGGCTTCCCGGTCAGTTCATCTCCCCTGTAGCCGATGAGATGCTCGGCCGCCATATCCACGATGACGACCGTTCCCGTGACATCGGTGGTGATCCGTGCTTCTTCCAGCTCACCCGATCCAGAAGAGCCCTGTTCGACCGATAAGTTCAGCCAGCTCTCCGCAGCCTTACGCTCGGTCACCTCAATGTAGGAGAGGAGTTCCTCAAGCCGCTTGTTTGCGCGCTCGAGTTCAGCAGTCCGTTCGGCGACGAGTTCCTCCAGATGCTCGCGGTGGCGGTGCAACTCCTCCTCTGCCACCTTGCGCTCCGTGATCTCCCTGATGATGACCATCAAGTGCAACTCGCGGAGCGGCATAACCCGCGCCTCGAAGTACCGGGCTTCCCCGGCCATCGTACGGCAGAACTCAAGGGGTGCAGCCGGGGTGTTCGTCCTGGCAGCCTCCTGGAACGCGGCCGAGAGGGCCTTCCCCACCCCGGCCGGGAGGAGATCCTGTATCCGCCGTCCGAGATGCGCCCGGGAGATGAGCTGCGTCTCCGCAAGTTTTCCCGCCCAGACCTCAAGGATAGTACCATCGGCATTCAACCGGATGAAGAGATCGGGGAACGCCTCGATCACCGCGGTCAGTTCAGACGTTGCCTGCCGGAGACTATCCTCATTCAGGGTCCGCTCGGTGATATCCCGGATAACGATCATGATACAATCGTCCCCGATCGGCGCCCGGCGGAACTCGATATCCCGCACCCTCCCGTCCCGGCAGACCACACCACTGACAAGGGCATCCCGGTCTCCTGAGAGGAGCGCCTCGCTCAGTTCCTGCACCTTCTGCCGGTATGCAGGGTTCGGATGGGCATGCTCGAACCACTGCGCAAGTGTCGGGATATCCTCCCCGGTATATCCGGTGATCCGGGTAAACGCCGGATTCACGTACCGGCATCTTCGCTCACCATCCACCAGGACAAGGCCGTCCGACGCCTCACAGAGGATCGAGAGGCAGACATCCCCTCCGGGAGGGAACTCATGGGTTCCGCCCCGGAATCTCTTCTTTTCAGTCATTCTAACCGGTCCTCCATGGCATATCCGGTTATTCGAGCCGGTAAACGCCGTTCACAGAGATTCTCTCTTTTTGAGATAGATATATACATTGCTCTGTCATCCCACGTTATTTTTGAAATACGTCGATTTAACCGACCATCTGTGAGAACATCGACATTTTGACCCCGGTCTGAAGCAATAAATAAGCCAGGGGTGGAACGGGCAGTTCCTCGTTCCTTTGACCTGAACACCTCATAAAACCGTTGCAGCACAACAACCATCCCTATCACACCTTGATCTTCAGAACCTGCATGCAATACTGATCCACAGACATGAAGAACACGGATCTTGCACGTTTCGCCCGCTCCTCATCCCCTTCGATGAAGTCGCGAAGGACATACTCCAGCACCGTGATGTAGTATTCCCGCCCGGACGAAGCCTTCTTTGCCCCCTCAAAGCAGACGTAACTCTCCGTCTTGTGGTTGCACATGACCTCGATGACGGCATCGAGCAGCAGGAGCAGGTGCCGGGGGAAGTCCTTCAGGATCGCCAGTTTCCGGAAACTCGCATATGACCTCGACTGGGCTCCGAGGATGGCGAGTTTCATCCCATAGTAGAGCGGTTCAAGATCATCAGGATACTGCTGCATCATCTGTTTAACGACAGCAGCAGCGTCGTTTCCGTTGCGCATCTCCACATGCATGTTGAACGCCTCCACAAGGAAGAAGCGATCGTCTGAGAACTGCTCCGTCGCATGGGTAAGGAGGTTGTTCCGGCGTTCAAACTCACCATCATCCTTCGTTTTGGTTATACCGATGCGGTAAAACTCCGGATTGCTCGGAAACCACGTGAACGCCAGATCCAGCATGAACCAGAAGATCAAATCCAGCCGGTTGTCCTTGCGATTGAAGAAGTCGAGACGGTTGAGCGGGGCGCAGGTGCGGGAGACGCTCAACATCTCCTCACGGGCATGCAGTTCCATGTCGTCGGGTTGAAACCTCGGCTTCGGATTCTTCGCAAGGGAGAGCGCGTAGAAACAGTAGGCAATTGCTGCGTTGATGCGGCCATCGTATCCTTTATGGGGAGCAAGGTACTCAATCGCCTGATAGTAGTTGCCGGAATCGATCAGTTTGAGAGCCACGACCACATCGAGCGCCATCCGCCCCTTGCGGCGGCGCTTATTCCCCATGGCGTGGCGCAAAACCTTCTCAAGAAATTCCGGAGTAGGGGCCTCGCGCACGGTGTTGAGAAGTGTAGAAACGGTTGCATCGATGAAATCATCGTATGTCTGGTCATCGAGCTCGGGAAACGTCTTATCGAGCGTGGCAGCAACGTGCCCAAAAAAGACCGGGAGATTTCCTTCGACCTGTCCGATGTTCTTTATGATGTAATCATCCATGGTAGCCCGGAGCTGCTCAAGCCGCCTGTTCCGGAGCGCCTCGGGCTGCCACGTATCTTCCATACCGTATCGGTTGAAAGCAGGAGAGATATTTGTTGTTATATGATTTTCAGGGATCATCTGCCGAAAAATAGCATAAAATCACATATTTGCTGCATTAAGGGCAAATTTTGCAGAAAAAGATTTAAAAAGAATCAGGAGCGGCAACAGGGTGCACCGCCGGGGAGCGCAGTACCCCGCCGGGGTTCTTGAGTCGGCACCCGACCCACACCCCCTCATTCCGCGATAGGGATCTCTTTTGTCTCCTCCGGGACGGGCTGCATATAGGGAACGTCCACAGCGAGCAGGCCGTTTCGGAACGTCGCCTTCGCCTTGTTGGTGTCGACCGGGCAGCCGATCGCGTAGGTGCCGACGTAACGAACGTCGCCCCGGGCTGCGTCGATGGAAAAACTGGTCTCCTGCATCTTGAACGTGATATCCTTCTTATCGACCCCGGGTAGCTCGATCTCGATGTGCAGGTTCTCCTCGTTCTCGTCTGAGTAAGCGCAGACGTAGGGTGCAACTCTCAATGCTGCCATCTTACAACCTCGGCACCAGAGGTGCGGGAATGCTATTTAATAGTTGCCTCCCGGCACGGCCGGGTCAGGGTGCGGAGGCTTTATCCCCTCCCCATCGAGTATCATGCATGAGCGAGCGGTTCATCATCACCCGGCACCGCACCGACTGCTACCATTGCGGCAAAGACGCCGACCAGGTCATAACGGTGGTCTCCACGCAGGCGCAGGTGGTCTGCTCGGCCTGCGGTGCAACACGGGTATTCATCCCGCGATTCGAGGATACAGGGTCGATCGGAACCTGCACACCGATCGGACGCTACGATCTCTGGACCATCAAGGCCGTCGGCCGGTGCAAAAACTGTGGGGTCACGGGTCCGCACGACCTTGTGGTCGGGAGCGGGCACCTCACGACCCGGTGCCGGAACTGCGGTTACACGCACTTCTACCGGTTCAATCTCGAGTATATAGAGCAATGCCCCCCGGGCGAAGGGGAGGTCAGCGCTCCTCCCGAACCATAGCGATCGCCTGCTTCGGGCACTCGTTTGCGCAGATACCACATCCTTTGCAGTAATCGAGGTCGATGTTGAGTTCCTCGTCGATGACACCGTCCGGGCAGTACTGGATGCAGAGGCCGCAGGAGTTGCACGCCTCCTTATCTACGACCGGCCGGAACGTCCGCCACGTCCCGGTCTTACCTGACGCGGCCTCCTTCGGCCTGCTGAGCGCAAGTCTCTCTCTCATACCTTCAACTCCTCATATGCCGCTCTGGCAGCCTTCACGTTCCGTTCATCGGTGAACATCTCGCGGATCGCCTGCTCTGCCGACGGGAGGGTGACGACCCCCATCTTCGCAAGCGCACCAAGCACCGGGGTGTTCAGGATAGGACTTCCCGCAATCACGAGGTTCTCAGCGAGTGCGATCCCGGTCAGGTCGACGTAACGGCAGGTCCCGTTGCACCCCGGAAGGGGGTGCGCACTGTTCAGGAGGACCTCGCCGTCTGCCCTGAGACCGTCGAGGACGTCCACCACGTCCATGATGCTCGTGTCGAGCACGATCACGAGATCCGGTTCGTGGATCTGGCTGTAGACCTTGATCGGCTCATCGTCGATCCGAACAAACGAGACGACCGGCGCCCCACGCCGCTCCGCCCCGTAGAACGGGCAGGCGGTCGCGTGCTTCCCGTCCCTGAATGCCGCAAGGGCAAGGAGTTTCGCGGCGGTGACGCCGCCCTGCCCGCCCCGGGAATGGATCCGTATCTCATACATGGTCGCTCACCCCGAACCAGGTCTCGGTGCCGGGACGACGGTTCCGGACGAAGTCCGCTATGTCGTTGTAGGTGACTTCCTGGCCGCCGAGACCGGCGATGACGCTGTAGGGCTCGATACCGGTCTTCGACCGGATGGCATGCGCCACCACGCCGCCAAACCCGAACGAGTAGTCGCGGTCGATGACAACGACATCCCGCCCGGCAAGGTCGAGGTCAGGGAAGGGCCGGAACCAGCGCAAACGCATCGATCCGGCCTTTATACCCTCATCGCGGAGGCGGTCGATCGCCACCTCGGCCTCTTTTCCGAGCGTTCCCATCGCGACGACGATGACGTCGGCGTCCTCACACCGGTAATCCTCTGTTGGGCCGTAGGAGCGGCCGAACCGTTCCGCAAACTCGCGTTCGACCTCTGCGATCACGCCTCTCGCGTCGCGCATCGAGCGTTCGATATCCCACCGGAACCGGAAGTAGTCGGCCGGCCCGGTCATGGGCCCGTAGCCGCAGGGGTTCTCCGTGTCGATGGCGTGCGGGAGGTGGTAGGGCGGCAGGAAATCCCCGATCTCCACCGTATCGAGCGATTGTGTGATATGACTCAGGGCAAACCCATCCAGGTTGACCATCATCGGGAGGAGGACCCGCTCGTCCTCGGCGATCTTGAACGCCATCAACGTGGCGTCGTAGGCCTCCTGGACGGTGCCGACGAAGACCTGAAGCCATCCCGTGTCGCGCTGGGAGAAGGCATCGGTATGCTCCGCCCAGGTGTTCCACCCTGGCCCGAGGGCGCGGTTGACGTTTGCCATCACGATCGGGAGACGCGCGCCCGCCGCCCAGTGGACCATCTCATGCATGTAGAGGAGGCCGTGGGAACTCGTCGCCGTGAACGTCCGCACCCCGGCAACACTCGCCCCTATGCAGGCAGCCATCGCCGAGTGCTCGCTCTCCACCGGGACGTAACGGCTCTCAAGGTCGCCAGCGGTGACGTACTCGGCGATCTGCTCGACAATCTCCGTCTGGGGGGTGATCGGGTATGCGGCGATGACACCCGGTTTTGCGGCTTTCACCGCATCGGCCACCGCCTTGTTGCCGGTCGCGATCGTCAACATACGCCTTCCTCCTCACGTGCGATCCGTTCGATATTCTGCCGCACCTGCTGGCGCATCAGATCAAGGGTCGCCGGGTCCAGGTTCTTGAACCTGCCCTGGCCCCGTATATAATCCTCGAGGGGCGCGGGACGCTTCATCGCCGCTCTTGACGGGCCGCTGATCGAGAGTTTCCCGAACTCGCGCTCGTAGAGGATCCATGTTCCGGTCTTCACGGCGAGTTTTCCCATCTCGACCGTCTTCTCCGTGGGGTAGCGCCACCCCGGCGGGCACGGCGCGAGGATATGGATGAACTTGGGCCCCTCGATCGAGAGCGCCTTCTTGACCTTCTTGTAGAGGTCAAGAGGATAGGCGCTGCAGGCGGTCGCCATATAGGGCGGGTTGTGCGCCGCGATGATCCGGTCGAGGTCTTTCTTGGCGGTGGGCTTGCCGCCGGGGGTCGTCGTCGTGCGCGCCCCGAGCGGTGTCGAACCCGATCTCTGCATGCCGGTGTTGCCGTATGCCTCATTATCGTAGCAGATGTAAAGGAAATTGGTGCCGCGCTCGAAAGCGCCGGAAAGCGCCTGGATCCCGATATCAACCGTTCCGCCATCACCTGCATAGGCGATGACGTTGGTCTCTCTTCCCATGGCTGAAAACGCCTCGCTCATGCCGGAGGCGCAGGCAGCAGCAGCCGCGAACGCCACGTTATAGACAGGCACGTTCATCGCCGTGCCGGGGTAGATCCCCTGGATGACGCTGGTGCAGCAGGCGGGTACGACCAGGACAGTGTCGGGTCCGGCGGCTTTGAGCACGTAGCGCAGGCACAGGGAAGAGCTGCACCCCGCACAGGCGGATGTGCACTTATAGAGATACTCCTCCTTTGGAATCGCTGACAAATTGGTTACACTCCTCTCGACTATATTTGTCATCAATTGTAATGAGGGTTTTTACGATCCGGCTCCCGGGAACCCGGCAGTCTCCCGAAAAATAGCCGGCCGGAACGGGGGGTGCGCCGGAAAGCCGCACATCCACTCAGTTCCCGGCGTTCTGTCCGGGCATCTGCATTCTCGTCGCCGACTCCGGGCGAAAGAACCGCCGGATGAGGCCGGCATAGCACCTCAAACAGAACGGTGTGAAGAACCAGACTCCCATCTCCATGAGCGGCAGAAGACCCCGCCGGCGTATCCGGTAACGGTAACTCTCGATGTTCATCTTCATGTAGACCGGCGCGATCTCCTCAAACCACTGTGCCCGGGTGAACCTGCCCTCGGCGACCGGCTGCGATATCTCTGAGAGGAAACTCAGGATCTCCCCGGCCATCGGCTCTTCCGCAGGACGGGGTATGCAGTCGTCGTCGATGACGAGCGGCACCACCTCATGCGCCCCGACGATGCCGTTCTTCTGCAGATCGACCGAGAGCAGGATCGCCTCCCGCGAGAGGTTGTGCGGCCAGCGCGGCTCGAACTGGAACATGCCAAGAGAGTAAGCGATAAGCCCCCCGTTGTAGCGCTCTACCGCCTGCATGGTGTGGGAGTGGTGTCCGAGGATCAGGGTGGCACCCGCATCGATGAGCCGGTGGGCAAGCTCGATCTGCTCAGGAGATGGGTAGTAGGCCATCTCCGTTCCCCAGTGCAGCGATATGGCGATATGGTCGCATCGGCCCGCAAGGGTAGCAATGTCCGCGAGGATATCCTCTTCGACCAGGCGGTTGACCGAGATTTCACGTGATATAGCAAGTTTTCCGGTTGTGTAGGCCGCAAACCCAATTGAGATGCCGTTTCGCTCGATGATGACCGGTTCTTGCCGATCTGCACTCGCCGATCCGCCGATAGCGAGGATACCTCGCCGTTCAAGCGCATCCAGGGTGTTTCTGAACCCTTCGACACCGAGGTCGCCGGAGTGGTTGTTTGCAACGCTCATGACATCGAACCCGGCCGCCTCAAGGTGTCGGGCAGCATCCGGGCTGGTGAAGATCACATGATGCTTCTCTGCCGGTTTCCCTGTATCCGAGAGCGTGGTCTCCAGGTTCCCAAAGAGGATATCCTTATCCTGGAGGAGATGGTCGACCTCCTCGAAGGGGTATCGGTGGTCTGCTGTACGAACCCATATGTCGCCTGCTGCGATCAATCGTAGCCTTTGCATGGTTTTCACATCAGATTGTCCCATTGATCCGGCGGGAGATCCTGTACCAGGAACCGGTGCTTCCCGCTCCGGGTGCGGGGTATTTCATCGACGAAACGGATGGTCACATCCACATTGCCGTCGAACTTTCTGTTGAGTTCCCGGAGGATACGTTGCGTATCGCGGTCGCTGTACCCGGGTTTTCGTACGATCCGGAGCAGCGCCATTCCTCTCATTTCCTGGTGGAACTGGAACTGTACAACGTTGTCGAAGATATCGGAGTGCATGTTGACTGCAGTCATCGATATGAGGCGGTGATCCTTCGTCACGATGAACTCCTGGAGGCGCCCCTCGACCCGTTCGAGCATCGGGTAGGGCCGGCCGCAGGCACAGGAGTTCGTCCCGAGCACCGCGACATCCATGGTGCGGTAACGGATGAGCGGGCAGATATAGTTGGTGAGGTTGGTAGAGACCACCTCCCCCATAGCCCCCGGTTCCTCGACCGGTTGACCATCCTGCCCGATCAACTCGACGATACCGTACTCGGGGAAGATGTGGTAACGGGTGCTCTCTTCGCACTCGCCGGCAAGCACCGTCTGCTCGGAGTTGCCATACCAGGAGAAGACCCGGCAGCCGAAAGCCTCGGTGAGGAGGTCACGCTGCCAGGGGTAGAGGTTCTCTGAACCGCAGAGGATCGCCCGGACAGTCGGGAACGGTTCGATCCCGTGCTCCCGCATGTACCGGGCGAGGATCACGACCGTGGAGGGGTAACCCTGGATGAACCGGGGTTTGAACCTCCGGATCTGGTCGATGTAGGCGGGCAGGGTCTCTCCAGTCATATGGTGGGAGGACATCAGGAGCCACCGGCCAAAGAGGGTCTTTTCCCAGTAAATACTATCTTTTGCCGATCCAACAATATGGCCTCGGAGGACGACGCAACGGTCGGTAAACCGGTATCCGACGCGATCCCACTGGGTCTTCATGAACGCCCATTCCCGGGCGCGGGATGCCCCTTTCTCATAGTAGAAGCCGACCGGGATGCCGGTTGATCCGCCGGTGGTGACGTACTCGAAGGCAGACTCAGGATAGTTCTGGGCCTTCAGGTCAGGGAGGTTGTTCTGGAGGTCAGCCCGGGTCAGGAAGGGAAGGAGGGCGAGATCGGCAGGGGTCATGATATCCTCCGGGACAAGGGAGCGCTCCTGAAAGATCCGGCGGTAGTAGGGAACGTTCTCATAGGCATGATCGAGCAGGTGTGCAAGCGTTTTCGTTTGATAGGCTGCAATTTTTTCCCGGTTCCACCGGCAGGACTCCCGGAGGAGTGCATAGGTCTCCCTATATACAGAATACATAGGGAGGAGACGAAGCACCCTCACTGTCATCGAATCTTCAAGACGGGATACCCCTAGCTCCCGATGATTCACCTGCACACCTATCGACATCGCACATTGCAATACACCGTATTAAATGTTATGATCACCATGGGACACGGCAATACCAGCACCACGGGGGAGAGGGCAGGAGTCCCCGGACACTGCGCCCGATCAGAAGAAGTTCTCAGAGCACGGGAGAGTGACCAGATCCCGGCTGGATGCGCGGTTAAAATGCTTCAAAAACTCAGGAAAAAGATTGTTCTCGGTGATTATCACCCAGATGTCACCATACACACCTGCTGAATTGCCCGCCCACGAGCAGAACGAGACATCATCCATGGCAAGGAGGCGGAGGGCAACCATGCCCCTACCTCACATGTCCCGACATATAATAGTTGCTGCCGGGGAGCAGACGCTGCCGCTGCGACCGGGCGTCCATGTCCGCTCGTTCCGTGCCCCATCATGCAAACCGGCAGGTGTGAAGAAAGATATATAGAGATGGGGGATAAGGGAGTGGTCACCGGGCGCCGGAGATCATGACCCGGCGTGGGGTGAGAAGAAGGATGGCCTTGAACATCGTAGAGGATAGGGATGCCTGGGACACATTCATCGACGAGAGCCCATCGGGGCTCCTCTTTCACCGATGGGACTATCTGCACCTGACTGCAAAACACACGAACTGCACTCTTTTCCCGTATGCGATCTATAAAGGCGACGAACCGATCTGTGTATTCCCGCTCTTCTGGAAGCGGGTGCACGGCATCAACACTGTTTTTTCACCCCCGCCCCTCACGGTGATCCCCCACCTCGGGTGTGTGATGAACACCGGGTTCTATTCGCTCAAGCGGAGCAAGAAAGAGGGCTTCCTCAGACTGATTGTAGAAGACATCCGCGGGGAACTCCGCGATCTCTCGCCGAATTACCTCTCGATAGCCTTCGTCCCGGGGTTTGACGATATACGCCACTACCTCTGGGACCGGTGCGACGCACGGGTCCGATATACCTACACCATCGATCTTGTGCGACCGCTTGAGGAGATCTGGAACAACCTCAATTCCAAGCTCCGCAACAAACTGAAGCAGGAGTTGAACGCCGGTCTTCGGCTGGAGAGATCCAGTGATACCTCCAAGCTCCATGCGTTCATCTCCGATCGTTATCGCGATCCATCGCTCGATATCCCCCCGATCAAACGCAACTACCTCGATGACCTCGTGCATGCCTACCCGGAGATCGGAGTCTACACCCTCTACGATGCAGAGGACGAGGTCGTGGCCGTTGTGGCCGCCCAGGAGTACAAACGGTTCCTGCTCTGGTTAGGAACGCCGCGAATCGAGAGTGCTCATGCAGGAAATGAGTATCTCCAGTGGCTCCTGATAGAACGGGCGCATGCCGAAGGCTACAGAACATTTGAGAATATGGGTGCAAACAACCCCGGTCCGGCCCTCTTCAAATCACGATTTAACCCGGATCTCACGATGTACTTCGAGATCGAGAAGAAAGATACTCTCGGAGCAGTCTCCGAATGGGCATACATTACTTTTGTCAAACGCCTGATGATGGCGACCGGAAGGGTTTAGGCCGCCGGGTGGCGAGAAGGATTCCAGGAGTCCTGGCCGCCCTCTCCTCCGCTAAAAACCATGCAGGGCGATACTCCTGAAGTTTCCGGAGAAGGCATATATATACCTCCCGCCATCCTGTAGCAGGCATAGTCTGATATGACTGCTCGGCCGGGGGCAGGGTTCTATGACACTCAAACTCGTGAACGACAGAGAAGAATGGGATGCTTTTGTCGACGGGAGCCCATACGGGCTGCTCTTTCATAAATGGGACTACATCACGATCACCGCACGGCATGCAGGATACCGTCTCCTCCCGTATGGTATCTACAATGGAGAGGAACCCGTCTGCCTCGTCCCGCTCTACTTCAGGAGTACACACGGGGTAAAGATGCTCTTCTCGCCGCCGCCCATGCAGGCCGTCATCCCTTATCAGGGGTTTATTCCGGCACGCGGGTTTGATACGATGAGACAGAGCAAGAAAGAGGCGATCATAGACCTCATCGCGAGCGACCTTTCCGCCGAGATCGACGCGATCTCGCCGCACTACTTCTCCCTGACCCTTGTGCCGGGTTTTGCCGATATCCGGCAGTTCACCTGGCGAGGGTACACCCCGAAGGTTCACTACACCTACACGATCGATCTTTCGCGATCGATTGAGGCGATCCAGAGCGACTTCCACCACAAACTTCGCAACAGTATCCGGAAGGCCGAGGAAGCAGGCATGAACCTTGTGCAGAGCAACGACATCTCGGAGTTGTATACCGCGATCTCCCGGCGGTTCAGCCACCCTGATAAGCAGATCCCTATGATCAGGCAGCGCTATTATGAGGAACTCTTCCAGGCATACCCCGAACACCTTGTCGCCTACTACCTCTATGACCGGGAAGGCACACTCACGGGCGCACTTGCTACACAGGAGTACAAGCGTTTCCTGCTCTGGATAGGAGCGCCGCGGATCGAGGGGGCGCATGCGGGAAACGAGTACCTCCAGTGGCTCCTGGTCAAGCGTGCAAAAGATAAAGGCTACCGGACGTTTGAGAATATCGGGGCGAATACACCGGATCTTAACTCATTCAAATCGCGGTTCTGTTCGAACCTGGAGATCTACATGGAGATCTACCGGAAAGATATGATCGGGACGCTGGCGGAATGGGCGTATAGTTCCATCGCCGGTACATCCTGGCTGAAACGCCGGGTCGCCCCCTACATCGAGTGATCCGTCGAGAAATCCCTGATCGTGATCGGGAGGTTCTGGATGAGATACCGGAACTTGCCGCCTCTGGTGCGGGGGATCGCATCGACGAAGCGGATATGGACATTCACCTCGTCGCCGAGCTGCCACTGGAGTTCCCGGATCAACTTCTCCGTATCCTTCCCGGTGTAGGCGGGTTTTCGGACGATCTTCATGATGAGTTCGCCCCGCTCCTCCTGGTACATCTGGAAATGCTGGATGTTCTCGAACGCATCCGATTCGTAGTTGATGGGGGTGATGGAGATCAGGTGCCCGTTCCGGGTTACGATGAACTCCTGGAGCCTTCCCTCCACCTTCTCAAGCAGGGGGTACTGTCTCCCGCACAGGCACCGGTTCTCTGTCGCAACCGCAACGTCCATGGTGCGGTAACGGATGAGCGGGCAGACATAGTTGGTGAGGTTGGTTGCAACCACCTCCCCCATAGCGCCCGGGTTCCTGACGGGCTGCCCATCCCGTCCGATCAGCTCGACGATGCCATACTCAGGAAAGATGTGGTAGTGGGTGCCCTCCTCACACTCCCCGGCAAGCACCGTCTGCTCGGAGTTGCCGTACCAGGAGAAGACCCGGCAGCCGAACGTCTCGGTGAGAAGGTCGCGCTGCCAGGGGTAGAGGTTCTCAGAGCCGCAGAGGATCGCCCGGACGGTCGGGAACGGTTCGATCTCGTGCTCCCGCATGTACCGGGCCAGAATCACGGTCGTGGAGGGGTAGCCCTGGATGAACCGGGGTTTGAATCTCCGGATCCGGTCGATATAGACGGGGAGTGTCTCCTCGGTCATCTGGTGGGAGGACATGATCAGCCACCGGCCAAAGAGCGCCCACCGCCAGTAGGTTCCCACATCCACGACGTGCCCACGGAGGATGACACATCGGTCGGTGAACCGGTAGCCGACACGGTCCCACAGACTCTTCATGAACGCCCATTCCCGGGCGCGGGAGGTCCCCCGCTCGTAGTAAAACCCCATGGGGGTGCCGGTGGAGCCGGATGTGCGCACGTACTCGAATGCACTCTCAGGGTAATTCCGGGCCTTTAAATCCGGGAGGTTGGTCTGAACGATCTCTCTGGTCAGAAACGGGAGAAGGGTGAGATCCTCCGGGCTCCCGATGTCCCCGGGTACAAGGTTGTGTTCCTGAAATATCCGGCGATAGTAGGGGACGTTCTCATAAGCATGGTCGAGCAGATGCGAGAGCGCCTCCGCCTGGTAGGCTGCAATATCCTCCCGGCTCCACCGCTGCGATTGCTGGAGGAGCGTATACATCTGCCGATATGTGCGGTAAGACGGCACCAGGCTGAGCGCTTTGACGGTGAGTGGATTTGCACTCGGCGCCCATCGACGAAGACCAGATATCATACGTGCACCTCCCGGTCAGGCGAACAGATCGGGGGGGATATATTCGGCAAGTCCTCCCTCACGATCCCCAAAATGTATCGGGAGATCCTGGACGAAGTAACGGTACTTGCCGCGAGCGGTGAGCGGTATGTTGTCGACGTACCGTATGGTGATCAGAACATCATTCCCGCAGCTCCTGCTCACCTCCTGGTAGAGATACTCCGCATCCCGCCCGTCAAACGCTGGTTTCCTCACGATATTCAATATAACCTCCCCAACCTTCTCCTGGTAGAACTGAAATTGTTTAACGTTATCGAACGCATCGGTATCGATGTTCATGGCAATCCCGGAGAGAAGTTCACCTTTCCCGGTCACGATAAAGTCCTGAACCCGGCCTTCCACCTTCTCAAGCAGGGGATACTGCCTCCCACATGAACACCGATAATCTGTCGCAACCGCGACGTCCATGGTGCGGTAACGGATGAGCGGGCAGACATAGTTGGTGAGGTTGGTCGCAACCACCTCCCCCATAGCGCCCGGGTTTCTGGCGGGCTGTCCGTCTCGCCCGATCAGCTCGACGATGCCATACTCAGGGAAGATGTGGTAGTGGGTGCTCTCTTCACACTCGCCGGCAAGCACTGTCTGTTCGGAGTTGCCATACCAGGAGAAGACCCGGCAGCCGAACGTCTCGGTGAGGAGGTCGCGCTGCCAGGGGTAGAGGTTCTCAGAGCCGCAGAGGATCGCCCGGACGGTCGGGAACGGTTCGATCCCGTGCTCCCGCATGTACCGGGCAAGGATCACGGCTGTGGAGGGGTAGCCCTGGATGAACCGGGGTTTGAATCTCCGGATCCGGTCGATGTACGCGGGCAGGGTCTCCTCAGTCATATGGTGGGAGGACATCAGGAGCCACCGGCCAAAGAGGGTCTTCTTCCAGTAGATGCTATCTTTTGCCGATCCAACGATATAACCCCGGAGGACGACGCAACGGTCGGTGAACCGGTAACCGACGCGGTCCCACTGGGTCTTCATGAACGCCCACTCCCGGGCACGGGATGCCCCTTTCTCGTAGTAGAAACCGACCGGGATGCCGGTTGATCCACCGGTAGTGACGTACTCGAAGGCTGACTCAGGATAGTTCTGGGCCTTCAGGTCAGGGAGGTTGTTCTGGAGGTCGGCACGGGTCAGGAAGGGGAGGAGGACGAGATCGGCGGGAGTCATGATATCCTCCGGGACAAGGGAGCGTTCCCGGAAGACCCGGCGGTAGTAGGGAACGTTCTCATAAGCATGGTCGAGCAGGTGTGAGAGCGCCTCCGCCTGGTAGGCCTTAAGTTCTTCCAGGGTCCAGCGGCGGGATTCCTGGAGGAGGGCATAAGTCTTCTGATAGACGGTATAGACCGGAAGAAGCCCGAGAGCTTTTGCGGTGAATGATTCCCTGCCGTAAATCCTCTCCCCCAGGCGAATCATGATTCCCGTCCCCTCCCTTATGTGCTCATCAGTCATAGACACCGAAAATGTAAGGCTGCACTGGTTCCCGACCATTATCAGATTGTTTCAGGATGACCCACCAGGATGGCCACCCCGGATGCACAGGGATAGTATACCCACAAACAACGTATATAAAAAGTGGCATGGTATCACATCTCTCATCCGTAATCAAGGGCCCATGAGCAAACAGATCTCCACTTGAAGAGGGAAAAGGAGGGGAGAGACCTGATCCATCTCGTCATATTACCCGGTTTCACGAATTTCCTGTTAAAAAATACTTTTTTCGCAAACATAACCCGACAACCCCCTGATTGGACAAGATATAAATATGCGAAAGCCTATCAGGGATACGTCTTAGTAAGATAAGGCGGCAGTCACCGGGATGTGCATCCTCGATCAGAGGGCGCATACCCGGAACAGGGGGGATAATTATTCTGGATAGGGCTATACCTGACATCAGTAGCAGTGCAGAGGTTTTTACAGGCCGTTCATCGGATAATGAGACTCTGGCCGAGGTCCGGGCACTGGCCGGCGAACTGCGTAAACGGAATGGAAACGCTCCGCACAGTCTTGACTTTACGGTTCCCATCGGATGGGAGGAACGGATCGGGCACCTTGACGATCAGCCCATCAGGCGACTGATAATCTTCCTCCGCTCCACGGGGTGCGAGTGGGTCGAGAAGACCGGGGGGTGCACTATGTGCGGGTTTTACTGTGCAACGTCCCGGGGCAGGGAGATATCGGCGGCCGAGTACATCGCCCAGTTCGAGCACGTGATGGATGCCGTCGATCTCGGTGACTACCCGATCGTCTCGATCTACAACGACGGCAATATATTCAACGAACGCGAGATGCCGGTTGCCGCCATCGAGAAGATCTGCTCGTACATCGACGGCTACAAAAATATCAGGAAGGTGGTCGTCGAATCGAGGATCGATTATTCCCCCGATGAACATGTGGCAAAGATGAAGAAGGCCCTGAACGGGCGGCAGCTCGAGGTGGCGTTCGGGTTTGAGTCGGCGAACGCCCGGGTGATGAACCTCTGCATCAATAAGGGATTCTCGGCAAACAACTTCGACGTCTTCCACTCAAGGATGCGGGGGATGGGCGTGTTGACAAAGCCGCTTCTCCTGGTAAAACCACCGTTCCTCACCGAGGGTGAAGCTATAGACGATATCCTGCAGACCATATCTTACTGCGTCTCCCGCGGGATCGACTATGTCGACCTCGAGGTGACGACGGTCGAGAAGAACACCGTCGTGCACGAACTCTGGAAGAACAACCTCTACCGCCCGCCATGGCTCTGGACACTCATCGAGCTCCTGCAGCAGTGCCGGGAATGGTTCGGGGACCGCGCTCATGTCTATGTCAGCCCCTGGAACTACTCGGTCGAGTCGCTTGACTGGGCGCGGAACTGCGGGAAGTGCGATGCCGAGATCACCGGGGCGATCCAGCGCTACAACTCCCACTTTGATACAACGGAGTTCGAGAGTCTGGACTGCTCGTGCCGGGATGAGTGGCATGAGGGGGCTATGGTGCAGGACATCCGTTCGATCCCGGACCGTATCCAGGAGCAGCTGGCGTATATCCGGAGTACCCGGCTTTCATCCCCGTAACCGCTTTTTTATATCACATGTGAGCCCACCATCCGGCGTTCGGGCTCTCCCCGGGCGTTCTTTGTAGGTGCGATGTTTTGAGGCGAGAGGAGCATGAGATACCGTTAGTGGAACGTTGCACCCGGATTCCCCCCTGAGGGTGTGGGGGGAGATTACAGATGGTTGCGGCGGGGTAGAGACAGGGGTGGGGGCTATAGATACCCTGTTTACGCGGCGAAGAGAAGAGTAGAAACTATCGCCGGAGCCATACGTGATTGAAACGGTAGCAAACTGTCGGCCCCACCCTCAACACCCGGAATGCATCACAACCCAACCCGCCCGAGATCGATCTCCTGCGCCGTCCCGGTATCGATCGACTCCCATGCCGCAAATGTTGCGATGGTCGTCGCAACACTCCCCGCGAAGTCCGGTTCATCGCCCTTCACGAACGCCAGAAGTTCCTCGGCAAACCCCTTCTCCTGGGTGAGCCAGCGCCTCTCCCTTGAAGCCTTCCCGTCCCGCCGGAGTTCGAGGTCGCGGAAATCGGTGATCCTCCCGACGGCACCACCGGCAAAGACCTCGATGGTCTCTTTGGGATACGAACGATCCCCGAGCGTCGTGTAGGTGACGGTGCCGAGCGACCCATCGTCAAACGCCAGGGTCGCCTGGAAGTTGTCGTACTTCCGGAGCGTCCCCGCCGGCTCGATCGCCCGGGCATAGACCTGGATCGGTCGTGCCCCGGTGACATACTGCATGAAGTCGATGAAGTGGCAGCACTCCGATATCAGCATACCACCGCCCTGTTCATCGTCGTGCACCCAGTGTTCGGGCGGGATCTGCCCGGCGTTGATGCGGTAGTGCAGGACGACAGGGGTTGCCCGGTCTGCAAAGAACCCCTTCATCCTCACGGCTAATGGAGAGTGGCGGCGGTTGAACCCGACCATCAACCTCTGCCCGGACTCACCATATGCCTCGACGATCCGGCGGAGCCCTTCGATATCGGTCGCAAGCGGTTTCTCGACGAAGACATCCTTTCCGGCATACAGCGCCTCGACCGCCATCGGTGCATGGAGATCGTTTCTCGTCGCGATCACCACCGCATCGATATCGGGATCGTCGAGGATCTTGCGGTGGTCGGTTGTGCAGTAGGCAAACCCGTACTTCTTTGCGACCGTCTGCGCCGAGAGCCCTGTTGCGGTCGCAAGCCCGGCAAGGTTCACCGGGAGGGCGGGGAGGTGCGGATAGAGGGAGCTCTGGGCGTGGATCCCGGCACCGATGCACCCGAGCGTCCGGGACGCGGCCGGAGCCTTCCGTACCCGTGTTCCAGGCTTCTGGAGGCGGACGACGGTACCGGAAGCACCAGAACCGTTCGGGCTATACTGCAGGAGGACCCCGATGAACCGCTCTTTTCCGGTGTTGATGAGGTCGTAGGCCGCCGGCGCATCGTCGAGCGGGAACGTATGGGTGATCAGGCGATCGAGATCGATCTTCTTCTGGCGCACCAGTTCAAGGAACGCCTCCATGTTCCTCCTCTCCGTCCACCGGACGTAGATAGGGTAGTCGATCCCCCGTTCCTCGTAGTTCCGGTCGTAGCGACCGGGGCCGTATGAGCGGGAGACGACGACCTCCGCCTCTTTTGCATAGAAGACATCCCGGGGCACGTCCATACCGACGTTCCCGACGACGACGACCCTCCCCCTGTCCCTGACCAGACGGCCGGCGGCCTCGATGGGTGCGCTTGACCGGGTTGCTGCGGTGATGACGACCGCATCCGCCCCAAACGGCGAAAAATTCTGCATCCTCTCTGAGAGGCCGTCGTAATTTGAGACGACATCCGCACCGAAGTCTGCCGCAAGCGCGAGTTTCTTGCGATCGATATCGATCCCGATCACCCGGCACCCCGCAGCCTTGAGGATCTGGACGGTGAGAAGCCCGATCAACCCGAGTCCGATCACCGCGACGTTCTCGCCCACCGAGACCTCGGCGTTTCTCACGCCGTGCATCGCGATCGCCCCGACAGTCGTGAACGCCGCCTCTCTGAAGGTGACACCGTCGGGGATCCTGACACAGAGGTTCTTGGGGACGGAGACGTACTCGGCATGGACCGCATATCCGGCCCCGGCACAGGCAACACGGTCGCCGACCTCGAACTCATCGGATCTCGTCGTCACCACTGTGCCCGCACAGCTGTAGCCAAGCGGTTCTGGTTTTGTGAGACGGCTCATCGCCTGCCGGTAAGCCGGAAAGAGACCGTCCGTCCCGATCTTCTGGACGACTTTCTTCACATCATCGGGACGCGCTTTTGCCTTGCCGACGAGCGACTGACCTGCAAGATTGATCAGCGATGACTCCGTGCCGGCACTGATGAGGGAACAGGCATTTTCGACGATGACCCCCCTCGTTACAGCAGGAACGGGAACGTTCTCCACCTGGATAGACCCTGATTGTAGATCGAGCAATACCTGTTTCATGCATCTTTCTCCCATACACCCGACTGGCTGAGGCAGTCGAGCACCTCTGCGGTCATGAAGAGATCAGGGAAGTTGTTCGACGGCTCAACAGTCGACGATCGGATCCCGAGCAGACGGGAGAACACCTCAAACGACCGTGTTCCGGCAGCCTCGCCATACCGCCGGCGGGCGATCTCGCGGTACATACCGTAACCGAACCGGAACGCCTGATGTTGCAGGGGATAATCACCGAGCGACGCCGTCCGCGCCACTGTGGCAACGGATGGGACGAGACCCGCCCATGAACCGGGCTCCCACCTGGGGGCGAGCCCCTGCACATCCTGTTCAAGCCGTGCAAGGCAGCGGGCGGCGTGTTCCCGGTAACGATCGTCCATCCGTGCAGCGTAGACGAACGAGGCAAGGGCAAACGCATACGCCCCGGAGAGGTAGGAGGCAAAGGAGAGGCCGCTCCTCGACCAGTCGAACCGTCCATCGGGCCGTTGGGCTGCCGCAAGCCACTGCACACCCCTCATGATGCTCTCGTCGATCCGATCGTCGCAGAGAACTTCGTTCGCTTTTGCGAGATAGTAGATCGTCACCCCCTGGTAGTGCACACAGGGGAGGTTGAAGATGTAGGGGTATGTCCCCCGATCAACGGTATAGGGGTAGGCACTGTCGGGATGCTGGTGGTGGACGACGTTCTCCGCCGCCCGCAGTGCGGCCGCACGGGCATCCCTGTCGTCGTAGCGCTCCGCGTACCGGGCGAGGAACGCCCCGCAGGAAGCGTCGACGTTCAGGTGATCGGCGGTGTACCCCCGGGATTTCAGGAAATACCCCGGCCTCAGCTCCGCCGCGAGGACGCAGTCCCGGGCCTTCTGGAGCGCCTCATCATGCAGACACTGCTCCTTCCCCTCCAGGAGCGCATCGCCGATGAACGCCGTGATCAGGGCTGATGGTTCGTTGTAGTTCACGTGAACCTCGTTCCATGACCCGTCAGGGTTCTGGCATCCCACGGCATAGTTGAGGAGCGGGGCAACGAGCGGATCGCCACCCAGCCGGAGCATCGCTTTTGCAACCTCGGCATGCACCCGGTTCCGGATGACGGGAAAGACCGGGTCGCGGATGTATGCGGTCTCACCATCGACGACAGCGAGCTTTCGGACCTCCCCGATAACCCGAGAGAGAAGCGAACTCATGCGCCCGTCCATGCAACCCTCTCGATGTAATACTTCAGTCTCAGGGCGACCGACCGCCGGTCATAGTGCTCCGCGACGTACTCCCTTCCCCGACGGCCCATCTCCTCCATCCTTCCTGGATCGTCGAGGAGTGCCGAGAGTGTCGTGGCGATCGCCTCCGGCGTATTCTCAGCGATGACTCCGGCGCCTGATTCCTGCGCAAGATGAGCGATCTCACCGTTCCCGCAACCGACGAAGGGTATGCCGCAGGCCATGTACTCATAGGCCTTGGTGGGAGCGGCGTACTCGAGGTTCTCGAGCCTCTTCAAGGGCGCCACCCCCACGAGAGATTCAGAGAGCAGCCGCGGGATATCTTCACGCGGGAGGATGCCCGTGAAAACGACGGATTCGGCAAGGCTCTCCGCCTCCACCAGCCGTTCGAGGCTCTCCCTCGTATCACCGTCCCCGACGATGATGAGCTTCAGGTTGTATGTGCCGTTCATCGACTTGACGGCGAGAGCCACCTTGTCGAGGTCCTGAGCGTGGCCGACGTTTCCAGCGTAGATGATCTGTTGTTTCTTTCCATTGCTTGTGGGGCGGAAGACGTCGGTGTTGACGCCGTTCGGCATCAGTTCCATGGGGGCGGTAACCCGGTAACGCGCCGAGATCCTGCGCCCGAGTTCCTCCGTCGTGACCCCGACGAGATCTGCCCGGGAGAGGCATGCCTGCTCGAACCTCCGGCTCAGCCTCTCATAAAGGCTCCCTTCCCTGAGGAAGCCAAGACCTATCGATGCGTCGATCCAGAGGTCGCGGATATCGAGGATCCACTTCACCTGCGATGTCCGTTTCAGGACATACCCCGGGATCCCGGTGAAGAGCGGCGGTGCCGATGTCATGATCGCATCGAACCGGTTCCGGGTGAGGAGGAGCCAGAGTGCGGCGTGGATGGGAAAGGATAGGTAATAGGCCATCCTGCTCACAAACCCGGGATCGCCGGCGCCTGGCTGCCACGCCCAGAGGCGGACGACCCGGATCCCATCGACCTCCTGCACGCTCGAACGCTTCCAGGTGCGTGGGAACGAACCGGTGGGAAACGTCGGGTGCGGGGCAAGCACGGTCACGCCAACGCCCAGTCCGGCAAGGTGTGCAGCGGTGTCGTAGATGCGCGATGCATTTCCGGATTTTTCCGGTGGAAAATGCTGTGATACGATGCATATCCGTTTCATGGAATTCCTCATGGCATCGAGATTGAGATCGCGGGATGGGGTCCTTCCCCTGTGAAACCGTGTACAGGAGGATCAGAGGAAACCTTCCCGCCCGTTTTGAGAGAGCAGGGATATGGGCGGCGGCGATGAGGATACAATTGACTGCGGGGTATCTACAGGGTACAACCCGCCCGGGACCGCAATATCTCCCGGGACAATCTGCGGCATGGGCGAACCGTCACCCAGCACGCGGACGGCAAAACCCTGGTTGGTCCACTTCTCGTGGTCGAGGATGTTCCGGGCATCTATGACGAGTTTCGTCCTCACCTGGAGCATTGCCGGATCAAGTTCCCTGAAGAGATCGTGATCGGTGAGGATGACAATACAGTCGCTCCCGGTGGTCGCCTCCGGGATGTCCATGAGAGGGTGAGCGAACTCCACGGCGTACGGATCGTGGCAGCGGATGGCATACCCCTCGTTCTCAGCAAGTTGAGCGAACTTGAATGCCGGACTCTCTCTGGTGTCGCCGATGTTGCCTTTATAAGCGACGCCGAGGATGCTTATCGCCGGGTTCTGAATACCAGCGAGAAGGCTGCGTGCGATGCGCAGCACATAGTTCGGCATGGAGTCATTGATATCCCGTGCAGTGCTGACCATCCGGCACCGGGTCGAGTTCTCGGCCAGGAACCAGGGGTCGATGGCGATGCAGTGTCCTCCGACACCCGGGCCGGGACTGAGGATACTGACCCGGGGGTGTTTGTTTGCAAGGGTGATGGCCTCCCAGACATTGATCCCGCACTCCTCTGCAAGCTGGGCGAACTCGTTTGCGAGCGCGATGTTCACATCCCGGCAGGTGTTCTCCATCAACTTGACAAACTCCGCCGTCCGCGCGTCGGTCTGGTATATCTGCCCGCGGACGAATGTCTGGTAGACTGCAGTCGCCCGGTCGGTGGAGCTCCGGTCGTAGCCGCCGATGATGCGGCTGTTGCCCGTCATCTCCGGGAGGGTGTGGCCGGGTATCGCCCGTTCAGGACAGTGGGCGTAGAGGAAATCGCCGATGGAAACACCGCTCTTCTCGAGTCGCGGTATGATGACCCGCTCGCTGGTTCCAGGGGGAACGGTCGACTCGAGGATGACCAGATTCCCCCTGCGAAGGTGAGGGACGATCATGTCCGCTGCACTCCTGGCATAGGCGAGGTTGGATACCCGCGTTGCCGGATCAAGGGGCGTCGGCACGGCGATCAGGAAGACATCCGCGGCCTCCGGCTCGCTCCGGACGCAGAACCGGCATCTGGCCTTGCTGTAGAGATCTTCGAGCCCAGGCTCTGAAAACGGCAGGTTTCCAAGGCTCAGACAGTCCACCACGCTCTGTTTCACGTCGACGCCCACAACATCCGCTCCATGAGCCGCAAGCAACAACGCAGTCGGCAATCCTATGTATCCCAATCCCAGTACACAGATCTTCATGCACATCCTCCGCAAGCGCTCACTGGGAGCGCGTGGCAGCACAGACCATCACAATCATCTTTCCCGCAATTCCGTCGCCATAAGGGTTCTTCCAGTCAGACTTCCAGGATTCCGTGGAACGAACCGTCTCGAGTATCTTTTGTGAGTCGGCGCCGACCAGGATGTTCGACCCGACATCCAGTGTCTCGGGCCGCTCCGTGTCGTACCGCATCGTGGCGCAGGGGACACCGAGAACACAGGTCTCCTCCTGGACACCGCCGGAATCGGTCAACACAAGTTTCGCCTGCGATTCCAGCTGCAGGAACTCCAGGAACCCGAAGGGTTTGGTGAGATGCAATCCGTTCACACCGATGCCGAGCTCCTTGATCCGTTTCTCGGTTCGCGGGTGGACAGGAAAGACAACCGGGAGGGAGAACTCTTTCTGCACTCTTTCAAGCCCTTTCAAGATCTCTTTGAGCCTTGTGCGGTTGTCCACGTTCTCCGGCCGGTGGACGGTGACGAGGAAGTATTCCCGGGGCTTGAGGTCGAGTTCCCCCAGTATATTGCTTTTTTTCTTTGCTATCCCGAGATTCTGGTAGACTGCATCAACGATGGTGTTGCCGGTCACGCAGATCTTCCATTCACTGATCCCCTCGCGGAGGAGGTTCTCTCTCGCGTTCTCGGTCGGGGCAAAGAGGTGATCCGATACGTGATCGGTGAGCACCCGGTTGATCTCCTCCGGCATCCGGCGATTTAAACTCCGGAGGCCTGCCTCGATATGCCCGATCCTTACATGCAGTTTCGACGCCGTAAGAGCCGTAGCCATGACGGTGTTCGTATCCCCCTGCACCAGGACGATATCAGGCGCCTCTTTCAGGAGAATATCCTCAACACCGGTCATGATCTTTGCCGTCTGCTCGGCGTGGGTGCCGGAACCAACATCGAGACTGTAGGTAGGGTCGGGAAGCTCGAGCTCCTCAAAGAAGAGCCGGTCCATCTCGTAGGTGTAGTGCTGCCCGGTATGAAGGATAAAGTAGTCAATACCCCTGCGTTCACACTCCCTGATGACAGGGGACATCTTGATGATCTCTGGCCGTGTGCCGAGTACCACTCCAATCATTCCATACACCTCCTCTGCACCGTCTCACTCACCTTCGCATCCGTATTACGAGGGCAAGCGCCAGGCCCAGCATGAGTGCGACAACCCCGGGGATCAGGCAGAGCGATGCAAGCATGCCCAGCTCGATCGGGACGAGGCCGGTCTCACTGAATCCCCGGAGAAACTGGAAGAGGAAGAAGACTCCGAGAAACGTCACAGCGAGTCCGGGGAGGCCGATGTGCAGGAGCGGTCTTCTCTCTATGGTGAGCCAGAATAACGATCCAAGCACCTCTACCCCGTGAGAGAGAGGGTTCTTTGTGGATGTATCGAAATCACCATACCTGCAGTTTATAGGCGCCTCACCGATGCGCAGGTCTCTCTCCCGGGCTATCCGGAGCATCTCCGACTCCGTCGAAAAATCATCCATCCGGAGTGTTCCGAGCATTGATCTCATGGTCTTCTTGTTCAGCGCCCGGAAACCGCATTGCGAGTCGGTTATTGAGGTCCCGTTGCTGGAGACGATATCGAGCACCGCCCGGCCGATCCGCCGGTAAAACGGCATCTGATCGAATGTTCGAAAACCGATGACGAGATCAGCGGTATCTGCACGAACCAGTTCTACCAGGAGGGGAATCTCCCCAGGATCGTGCTGACCGTCGCCATCCATGAGAACCAGGCAGTCGTAGTCGTGATCGACAGCATATCGCAGAGCACTCTTGATCCCCTGTCCTTTCCCCATCTGTGCCCCGTGCGAGATGACGGTTGCTCCTGCATCCCGGGCGACCTTCGCGGTATTGTCTGTGCATCCGTCGTCTATCACCAGAACTTCATCGACATGTTGCCGGGCCTGCAGGACGACAGAACCGATCGCGACCTCCTCATCGAGGCAGGGGATCGCTGCGAGTGTCCGCATCCCGCTTGATCGCCGGGGCGTGGCGGTCGCTGTTTCAGCGATATCGCCCACCACGCGCCGATTTTCTAGAACAGTGGGCGTCCTCAGGGGATTGATCACCTCCTGAACCTCACAGCGGAGAGGCTGGATGCTTCTCGCACCCTCCTGCCCGATGTTCCATGGGGGATGGCGGTCGAACCATCGTTCTCGCTCTGCATCTAGATACTGCGGCAATGGCACAGCTGCTTCTTCGGCGAACCACCCCTCAGAATGAACGGGTGGCCTCGCCCGAATCGGATCCTTGTCGTACATCCACTTTCCCCTCTTGACGTACTGGAACGGGACTGTTCCGGCATATATTAATAGGTTATCATTAATGTATTCACATTAACTTTTAGCAAAAGTAAATAATAAATAGTTTACAAAGGGGCCCCCAAAATAGTGTCAATCTAGTTAAACATTCTGGATCCTGGACAGGGATGCCCCTTATCTATCCCGGGTGTACAGGGTTTCTGCACGGCCTAATTTTCATCACCACCAGCCTTATCAGCCATCGACCTTCAGAAAGATTAAGTAGAATCTGACTGTGATGATGGTCAGAACGGTTCTTTCCCCTGCCGCACCTCTACGCGAAGACCCATTATCCGCGGCTCGTTCCTTTTAAAACAGTGCCAATACAGGAGGTCAGCATCCCGAACCCTTCTGGATCACGGTGCTCCATTAGAAAGTATTATATCCCGGATTGATCGGGCTATCGAGGCTCTTTAGCAAGACATGCCGAGATATTGGCCATAAGGGCGTGATAACGGTGGTGATCGGCCAGATGTCGTTTGCTTTTCCCATCTACAGAAAGTGGCGTGAAGGAGATCCTGTGATCGATCTCCCATAAGATCAGTCCTTCGGGTGGAGCAGCAGCGACCCCCTGCTCCGTAGACTCCGTGAAGAGTCGCACGATCTCGCCGGGTTCCGCCTCGTCCTTCCCCACCCGCTCGAGCATCGTTGCCATGCGCCGGACCATGTTCCAGAGGAAACTCTCACCCGTGACCTCAAACACGGCAAAACGCCCATCCACAAAGACCCGTGCCGCAAGGATCTTCCGTTCAGGGTTCCGGTCATTGGCACGGGCGAACGCCGAGAAGTCATGCTGTCCGAGAAACACCTGTGCCGCTTCGTGCATGGCAGCGACATCACCCGGATCGGCGAAGTAGTAGCGGTACGTCCTTGATACGGCGCTGTACCGGGGATGGAACCCCTCCGACACCTCAGCCCATCCCGTACACCAGATGTCTTCCGGCAGAACCTGATTCAGCGCCTCGATCGCCCGCTCGGGCTTATCCGTCAGGAACGAACAGACCTGGCACCGGGCATGCACCCCGCGGTCGGTGCGGCCGGCGGTGGCAAACCTCGCCTCCCGCCAGTCGGCAAAAAGCCCGAGATACCCGCAGGCTTCGATGAATTCACCCTCCACTGTACGGAGATCGGGCTGCATCTGAGAACCGGAGAACCGGTCGCCGAGGTATGAGAAGCGGAACGCCAGTTTCATCGGTGTACCGTGCGTCGGATCCGCCGGAAAGCGCCCTTGAGCGACTGGCGGGTATAGGTTCGAAGCGGTGTCATCTTCCCGCCTGCCATCGTCCGGCCTTCCCGGATCGCGGTGAGGATGGAGGTCACATCCGGTTCGGCCGAGACGTAGGTGACCCCGAACCCGACATAACGGGCGTTGTGGGCATCGCTTCCAGCAACGCCGGGTTTTCCGAATTTTCGCGCTATGACTGCGGCTTTCCGGTTCGCCGATCCGGTGATGTACCGGCTGTTGAAGACCTCCACGGCATCCACCGCGCTGATACCGGCCGCAAGCCTCCGCCCGACGCCGTGGCGCCAGCGATGGTAGGGGTGCGGGACGATCAGGAGGGCGCCCCGGGCACGTGCCAGAGCAACGGTCTCAAAGAAGTCGAGACCTGCCGGGAGGGGCTCTGTGACGCCGAGTGCGAGAAGGTGGCCCTGTTTCGTCGAGATCTCGATACCCGGGATAACGGTCAGGGGGGTCTTGCACGTAAGGGCGTAGAGAGCACCCTCCACCGTGTCGTGATCGGTGATCGCGATGGCGTCGAGGCCGACCGCCTCCGCCCGCCGGAGAATTTCTTCCACACTGCTCTCCCCGTCTTTTGAGAACCTGGTGTGGACATGCAGATCGCACCGCAGCATGAGATCAGATTATTTGTCATCCCCTGAATAATAAGTGAAGTGTATGCACATCCTTCTCCCGACCGGATCGGCAACAGCCGGGATTGTGAAGTCGGCAGCCCGGAAGTTTGGCGATCGCCATGACATCGATGTGGCGGTCACCGGCGAGATCGCATCGTTCCTCACCCCCCAAAAGCTCAGGGGGTTGATTGCCGGCAGCAGCTACGACATGGTGATCGTCTCCGGGATGTGCACCGCATCGTTTGCGGATATCGAGCGCGAGACCGGCATCCCTGTCTACCGCGGCCCGCGGCACGCGGCCGATCTGGCACTGGTCCTCTCCGTCCTTGAGACCACCCCGTTCTCAAAGACCATCCCCGCCGACGAATTCCTTGCAGAGACGCGCCGCGAGGAGGCATACCGCCGGGTGGCGCTCCACGAGGCGGAGGCAGAGGCAGATTTCATCATCCGCGGTGTGAAGATCGGCGGCGGGTCACGGATGAAGGTGCTCGCGGAGATCATGGATGCACACAGGCGCGACGATCTCCTCTCCGACGTCCAGCGGTTCTTCGCCGACGGGGCGGACATCGTCGATCTCGGGTTTGGATTCGATGCGACACCGGAAGACGTCAAACGATGTTTTTCAGCCCTTGCGGATATCGAAGGCCCTCTCGCCGTCGATACCCAGGATCCCGACCTCATCGCAGCGGCGCTCTTCCGTGCCGACCTGGTGCTCTCCCTGCACGAGGGAAACATCCCCGCAGTCGGCCGGGCGGTCGCGGATGCCGGGGCGGCGGCGGTCGTGGTGCCGCGTGAGAGGACGCTCCAGGAGAATCTTGCCGCAGCAGAAGAGATCGGGATCCGCTGCCTGATCGCCGACCCCCTCCTTCAGCCGGCGGGCTCAGGGCTCGTCAGGTCGCTCGCCGGGTTTTCCGGCATCCCCCAACCGCTCTTTTTTGGGGCGGGAAACGTCGTCGAACTGCTCGATGCCGATTCTCCCGGGGCAAATGCCCTGCTTGCCGGGATGGCCTACGAGGTTGGTGCCGCCGTCATCTTCACGAGCGAGCACAGCGACAAGACGCAAGGGTCGGTCGCGGAGATGCGGCAGGCGACCGCGATGATGGTCCTCACCACCGGCCGCCCGTACCCAAAAGACCTCGGGCTCGATCTCCTGATCCTGAAGGAGAAGCGGCGACGTCGTGAACCACCGCTGGATTACCGGTGCATCGAGGATGCCCGCCCCATGCCGGACGAGATCGTCTACGACCCCCTGGGGTGCATCCGCATCGGTATCGAAGGAGACTGTATCGTTGCGGTGCATGGGGACCGCGCCGTGCGGGGGAGGCGATGGGAGGACGTCTTCTCGACACTCCTTGAGGATGGGTGCCTCTCCCGGCTAGACCATGCCGCCTACCTTGGAAAGGAGCTCTTCAAGGCGGAACTCGCCATCCGGATGGGAAGGAGTTTCGAGCAGGATGGGCAGTTCTGAGCGCCCGCCATGTACCTTTCGTGTCCGGGTGGATCGGGAGGGCATGCGACCGGACGCATCGCCCGACACGAGGGCTTATGTCTCCTCCCCGCCCACTTCTGGGTAGAATGGCCATACGCGGGATCAGCAGGGATCTGCTTTCGATGCTTTTTGAACTCGGGCGGGAACACCACCCGGACGAATTCGTTGCCGCGCTGCGGGAACAGAACGGCGTTATCCGGGACCTCGATCTGGTACCCGGCACCATCGTCGGGGAAGAGAGCGCCTCATTCTCGATCAATATGCTCCCGCTAGATGTCCGCAAGATCGGCAGCGCCCACAGCCACCCGAACGGAGTTCTCTCCCCATCGACGGCGGATCTCCGGTTCTTCCCCACGATGGGGCGCTACCATATCATCGTCGGCTACCCCTACGGGCAGAGGGACTGGCGGTGCTACCGGGCAGACGGCAGCCCCGTACAGCTTGAGGTGATCGGATGATCCGCGTCGTCGCAACAGGGACGTTTGATATCCTCCACCCCGGCCACATCTACTACCTCGAAGAATCACGGAAACTCGGCGATGAACTCTCCGTGATCGTGGCGCGGGACGCGAACGTGAAGCACAAACCAAGACCGATCCTCCCTGAAGAGCAGAGGCTCCGGATGCTCCGGGCGTTGAAACCGGTCGATCATGCACTCCTCGGCGACCTTCACGATATGTTCAGGCCGATAGCGGAGATCCAGCCTGATATCATAACGCTCGGGTTTAACCAGCACTTCGACGAGGAGCATCTCCGGCAGAAGCTCCGGGAGCGGGGACTCGACGCGGATGTCGTCCGGATACCGGGATATCCAGGTTCACTTGCCAGTTCGTCGAAGATCGTCGAGTACATCCTGAACACCCGGAGCACCCCGGGCCCCACCACCCCTGCCGGTGAGGAGTGACTCTCGGTCCCGGAAAGCGCGGGAATCACCCGCAGGGGATGGCGATCGTGCAGCAGATCGATACATGGGGTGATGATGGCGACACGACGAGCTGGCTGAAGGTCTCGGTTCCATTCCTGCTCTGCGGCCTCTATCTGGTCATCGTATGGCTCTTCCTTCCAGCGGAGCAGTGGCTCATCCTCTTTGGTATGATGGTCGCCTACATCGTCCCGCCGCTCGGTCGGGAGACGATCATCCCGGTCTGCATCCTCTGCGGGATCCCCTGGTGGCTTGTCGCGTTCACCCTGGCGTTCCTGGACTTCGCCGGCGGTCTGTTTATGGCCTGGAACTTCCCGCTGGTTCTCCGCATCCCCTATGCCGGCCCCTGGATCAGCCGCTTCATGGAGGCGGGCAGGACGTTCCTCGACCGGCGACCGTGGCTTGAACGGTTCTACTTCGCCGGCCTCGTCGCTTTTGTGGCTCTACCTTTCGATGGGTCGGGGAGCATCGTCAGCTCCATCGTCGGGAGGATGCTCGGGATGACGAAGGTGGCGGTGATCTCCTGCATCACCATCGGCGGGTTCATCGGCAGTTTTGCCATCGCCCTCGGCGTCGATTATGCCGTGAACCTCATCCCGCCGGGCGCCGGGACCTGGGTCTCGATCGGCATCTTCCTCCTGATCGGCGTCGCGCTTCTCGCAACGTACCTGAGTTACTCGCGAGGCGCCGGGACGGATGCCTGATCCAGGGATCTTTTGCAGGGAAAAAAGGAGAGATCTGCGCGGAAAAGGTCAGTCCGGGCCGCTCCGTCCGGCATCCTGCATCGCCCTCCACACCCGGTTCCGCTCCAGGATGACCCAGTAACGCCGCAGTTCAGCTTCTGCTGTCCGGTAATCGGCGTAATGCTCGCCGACAAGATTCCAGAACCGCATTGAGTGGTTCTGCTCGCGGAGGTGGGCAGCCTCGTGGATGACGACGTACTCCCGCAGCGTCTCCGGGAGCGCTATGACCCGCAGGTTAACGTTTATGTTGCCGGATATCGAGCAACTCCCCCATCGTGTCTTCTGCATCTTCACCGCGATCCGCCCCTGCCGCCGCCCGGCAAGCTCCGGATATGCATCCAGACGACTGAGAACCTCCTCCTTCAGCATCCCGGAGAGCCTGCGTTTGAGAGCAGGGAGGGAGGGAAAAGCGACAGTCGCCGCGGTTTCATCGATCTCGAACCGCGCATCAGGAACCGCATGAAAGAACCGCCCGTGCAGGAGGAGCATCCCTTCCCGACCGCGCCCTTCAGCGGCCATCCGGTCGAACTCCAGGCGCCGCATATCTATCCAGGCTGCGTTGCGCTGCAGGAACCCCTCGACGTCGAATGATGGGGGGACGACCACGCGCAGGGTTCCGTCCGGCCGCACCTGAAGCCGGGCAGACCGCACCGCTTTTACGACGATGGTTATCTCGCCTGTGCCGCTCCCCCTCTCTCTCTGGTCCATTATACCAGTTATAGGGCGCCGGCAGAAAAAATATGATCCGGCACGTACCTATACCTGATAGCGACAAAGAAGTACGCAGGATTCCCGCCCGGGGGCGCGGGCGGGTGCTGAGGATGGCAATGAACGAGAAGGAACTGAAGATCGGTGATATCGCGCACCTCACAGGGCTCTCGGAGCAGGATGTCCGGACTCTCGTCCAGACCCACGACAGCCTCTTTACCTACCGGACGATCGGACGGGTCAGGCTCTTCCCACAGAAAGCGGCAAAGATCGTCGGAAAACTCGCTGAACTCTCCGGGCGCGGGCTCACCCCGGATGAGATCACCGAGGAGATCAGATCCGGAAGAGATCGGGCGCCGGCAGAAGGACCGGCTGAGAAGGTAGATCAGACTGCTGTTTTGCTCCCGCCCGAGGTCGTGATCGAACTCGGGGTGATGCGGGATACGCTGGCCCGGCAGGAGCGCCAGATTGTGCGCCTGACCGGGGAACTTGAGCAGGAGCGTGAACTGAGGGTTGAAGAGACCGTCCGCCTCCAGAATATCGTAGACGATCTGCAGGAACGCCTCGCCACACAGCAGGAGCAACTATTCCTCGTCGCAAAATGGGTGGATTACTTTGATCACCAGATGGATGAGGTCACCCGTCCGGTGCTGGAGAGGCTCCGGGGGACTGGCACGAGAAAAGACCGTTCAGGTCGATGAGAGCTCCTCTCTCGCAGATACCGTCCCGGTGAACTGCCGGGCATGCGGACGGCCGGTTGGTGAGCGGTTCACCGGCCGCATACTCCCTCGTCGATCATCAGACAGCGGAGATCCCGGGGAGAGATCCACTCTCTTCTTATTTACCCCATCACGATCTGCATGACCGTCGGGTACCTGCTCATGACGGCGTAGACGATGGGTTTTGCTATCCAGAGCCTCCCGCCCTGCATCTCGCGGAGGGTACTGATCTCCCCGAGACTCTGGAGCGCCTGGACCGCGGCCTCATCCGCAAGGAAGAAACTATCCGGAACCGTCGAGTCGAAGTAGAAGAGGATCGGGAGCCGGAGCCGTCTCTGGAGTTCGGCCGGGAGCGCCTGTTCGAGACGGAGGAGGACGCCCCTGTCAAAGTCGTAACGGTCGCCCCCCTTCGTGACGGACGATGGGTGCTCCTCCCGCAGAAGCAGGGAGAGTCGTTTGCGCTCTGCAACAACCCCGTCGTTGATCCTGCCGAGTTCAAGCCGCATCCATCGCAGGAAGGTAGGCTCGTCGCTTGCTGATGGTCGGTCGGGCATATCTGCTCCTGTGACGATCCTTCACCGGGTCGGTCATGAACTTTCTCTCTGGCCTGCAATATATATCTGGCCCCGGAACCCGCCTCTCTTCTCCGATCGTAACCTCCTCTCTTCTCCGGGAGAAAGTATATACCTCCCCCTCCCCTTTCGACGTCTCCTGCGTGATCATCCATGAAACAGGATTCAGTGCACGGAAAGCAGACCGGGCGGCGTGCTCGCTCTCATGGGGCGCTGCTCTCTCTCCCGCTCCTCGCCGGCGTAGCGGTTCTCCTTACAGCTGCCCCGGCATCCACCACCGGTATATCCGGGGAGATTACAATCCCGGGATCGCTGCGATGCTCAGCGAGATCGACGAGTTGGTGAAGACGGCCTACGACCTGCAGAACTTCTCTACCCGGGTCTACGACACCGACGCCAACCGGGAGGCGGGTGACTGCCTCTTCGAGAGATTTGCGGCCATCCCCGGGCCCGAGGTGGAGTTCCAGGGCGGGGATGTCAGGAACATCGTCGCCACCTGTCGCGCAGGCAGTAGGTAGTTCACAAGTAGATTTACTTGAGCATTTTTTTAACACATTTTTGTTAACATAAACACATTCTTGTTAACGAGGTCCTTACTATAGGATGGATGACCGCCTTGAGTGGGGATATAACGATAGACTGGAACGAGGTCTGGCGCTCCAGAATGGAGATAAGTACCACCCTGAAACGAAATAAAGGATGTTCAGACTTCTGGAACAACCGCAAGAGGGCCAGAAGCCGTGCCGCCTCTTCCACCGGGGACGACTGTGAGCGTGTTGCCTGGGTCACCTCCTCTCTTCCAGTCACCCCCAGAGCCCGCATCCTTGATATCGGGGCCGGTGCCGGCGCGGTTGCGGTCCCTCTCTCCCGGCGAGTGGCAGCGGTCACGGCGGTCGAACCGGCACGGGCGATGCGTGAAACCCTGGAACAGGCCGTCAGGGAAGCAGGGATCGAGAACACCACGATCGTAGGCAGGCATTGGGAGGAGATTGACCCGGAGCGCGACCTCGATCCACCCTATGATATCGTCTTTGCGTCATTCTCGCTCGGGATGCTCGACCTGAGAGCAGCGATAGAGAAGATGAACCGGGTCTGCTCAGGGACCGTCGCTGTCTTCCATTTTGCCGGGCTGCCCTATTGGGAGCAGGTCATGTTCGATACCTGGCCGGACCTCCATGGGGTGGCGTACCAACCGGGGCCAAAGGCCGATGTCATCTTCAACCTCCTCTACCAGATGGGTATCTACCCTGACGTCTCGGTCTCCTCGTATGAGCACAGGCTCCGCATCCCTGACGTTGATGCCGGGGTGGATGCGCTCAGGGATCGCCTCCTCATCGAGACCCCGGAGCAGGAGGAGTTCCTCAGGGGGTATCTTGCCGCCCGTCTCATCGAGGATGGCGACGGGATGGTGCTCAGGCACCAGGTGCACCGCGCCTGCCTTAAGTGGGAGCCGCGTTCTGTGGGGGGCGGCATGAACGAGCCTCCCCGGAGGATCCGGTCAGGCCACTGAAACAGCGCCGTTATCTATCGCGCAGGGGGAGAGGTGCAGACCATCTCGTCCGGTTCGCCATCCTGCAGGATAACCGGGTCTGGTCCCTCCCCTTGAGGCGGAAGGAAACCTCTTCTGCAGCCTCCGGCCGGTTCCCTCTCTCTCGCCGGATACGGAGCGAAGAGCACGCTTTTATACGGTCGAGGACAATGTAAAAAAAATATGAATGATTCTGAGATCCTGATGAACCCAAACGAGCTGGTACGTTTTTTAAAGAAAGATCCAGCGGAATTTACAAGAGAAGATATCATACAGTTCTGCGAGGAAAACGGGATCGAGATGGTCAACTTCCGCTACGCTGCCGAGGACGGCAAGCTCAAGACCCTCAACTTCGTCATCGCCTCAAAAGAACACCTCGATACCATACTCTCGGACGGCGAGCGCGTCGACGGCAGCAACCTCTTCTCGTTCATCGAGGCGGGGAGCAGCGATCTCTATGTCATCCCCCGGTATCGCACGGCGTTCATGAACCCTTTTGCTGCAGTCCCGACACTTGAGTTCCTCTGCTCGTTCTACGACAGCGATGGAAAGCCCCTTGAGAGCTCGCCGGAGTATGTGCTCCGCAAGGCGGACGCGGAGTTCACCCGCCAGACCGGGTGTACATTCAAAACGCTCGGCGAACTCGAGTACTACGTCATCAGCCCACGGGACGACCTCTACCCTGGCCGTGACCAGAAGGGCTACCACTCGGCCGAACCCTTTGTCAGGTTTGCAGATCTCCGGGACGAGGCGATGCTTCTTGTCGCCCGCGCCGGGGGCAGGATCAAGTACGGCCACTCCGAGGTCGGGTGCTTCTATAACGGCGACACCTACTACGAGCAGCACGAGATCGAGTTCCTGCCGATGCCGGCGGAGCAGGCGGTCGAGCAGCTCATCCTCACGAAGTGGGTTCTCCGGATGCTCGGCTACCGGTACGGTGTCGAGATCAGCTTCGCCCCGAAGATCACCGTCGGGAAGGCCGGGAGCGGGATGCACTTCCACATGCTCGTCGAGAAAGACGGAGATAACCTCATGGTCGAGGATGGCAGGCTGAGCCCGCTCGCACGAAAGATGATCGCCGGCATCCTCGACGCCTCCGACGCCCTGACGGCCTTCGGGAACACCATTCCGACGTCCTACCTCCGTCTCGTCCCGCACCAGGAGGCACCGACGACGGTCTGCTGGGGCGACCGCAACCGCTCGGTCGTGGTCCGGGTCCCTCTCGGCTGGGTCGGCGCGGACGGCATGACCCGTGATGCCAACCCCTGCGAGAACGACCGTCGGCAGGATCGCACGTCGAAGCAGACGTTCGAGTACCGGGTCGCCGACGGTTCGGCCGATCCCTACCTGATCGTCGCCGGCCTCATTGTGGCGGCGCTCCGGGGGATCGAGATGCCCGACGCGCTCGATATGGCCGAGAAACTCTACGTCAGCGGGAACATATTCCGCCCCGAGTTCAAGGAGCACCTCGCGGAGTTCCGGCAGCTCCCTGCCTCCTGCGTCGAGTCGGCCGAGGCGCTCGAGGCGAAGCGGTCGATCTTCGAGGCGAACGGGATCTTCCCCGCGGGGATGATCGAGAGCCGGATCGCCGCTCTGACGGCCTTCGGCGACCGGGGCCTGAGCGAGAGGCTCTACGGCGACAACGACGGGATTCGCGAACTGGTCAGGCAGTATATCCACGTTGCGTGAGAGGCGGTCTTTCCGTTTCTCCGTGAATACTTTTTTAGCGGCCGGCAGCGCACAGCGCAGGGTTCCAGGCCGGATACGTATCACCCCCCTCACTGGAAACTGTGAGGGGCAAGGTATTATTAACCGGAGGTTCAGAGGAGATGGCTCTCCAGGGTGGCGCCTGACCTATGGGAGTGAGGGGGGGTTGTCTCCAGAGGCGGCCCTGGAAACCCCATGCGATCGGCGGCATGCCTGGTAATGGAGGAACGCGTATGAAAGGGAAAACTGAAGAGAGCACGGCAGAAGAGGGAAGCCCGGTCACGTTTACCTGCTACCGGGTGGCGCCGGGAGAGGATGTCCCTGAAGAGGGTATGAGCACCTACAGCATCGTGGTGCTGCTGCCTGACGGGGACTTCAGGCACCAGATCGTCTGGGCGCGTGCGCCCGAGGATATCGGGGATGCGATCCGGGTACCTGCCGGTTCACGGGTGATCATGACTGAGATGAAGACATCCCTTGTCTGGGATAGCGAGGTCGCCGAGGAAGAGGAGACTGTGGAGGCCACACCAGCCCCCTGAATCTCTGTTTTTTGTTCATATCAACGAAAAAAAACTGTAAACGTAGCCGACTACCTGCGCCTGCCCGTGAGAGAGGCCGGGCCATACATTAGATAGGAGCAGCCCCCCATCCCGATCATGGATCACTTTCCGGGCGGTCAACCCGATACGATGCCGGCGGCCATCACTATCACGACAACGTTCGGCCCGGTTCACATCACCTGGACCCGGTCACAATCAGGGCCGAAGGTGCAGAGGATCATCCTCCCCCATGATCTGCCGGGCGGCGCGACGGCACAGGATGACGTGCCCGGGTGCGGGGAAACCCCGGACGATCGTATCCAGGCTCTGGCCGCCGGGATGCAATCGTTCCTCCAGGGAGACGACGTGCGGTTCGATATCGATCTCCTCGATCTCGACCGGTGCCCGCCCTTCCAGCGGCGTGTGCTCCTCGCCGAGTACGGCATACCCCGGGGATACGTCAGCACCTACGGGCGCATCGCCCGGCACCTGGACTCCCCTGGAGCCGCCCGTGCGGTCGGGAATGCGCTCGCTAAAAACCCATTCCCTCTCGTCATCCCCTGTCACCGCGTCCTCCGGTCGGACGGGAGACCGGGTGGATTCCAGGCGGGCCTTGCCATGAAATGGAGGCTGCTTGAGATGGAGGGGATCCGGTTTCGTGAAGACGGCAGGGCATTCATGGAGCATATCTGGTACTGAACCTCCTCCGCGGGGTGAGCCCCTCCCGCTCATAGAGAGATATATGTGGGAGTGCATCCACCCACCCCCGGGGTGATTGAATGGCGAATGTTACCCAGCAGATGGCAAAAGAGGCGGAATACACCGCGGCGGACCTGATGAAAGATGCCGGGGTGGATGCAGAGCGGTGGAACCGGATGCCCGACGATGAAACGATCGCAAGGACGGTTGAGGCGATCGAGAACCGGAACATCCGGGTTATCCTCGTGAATACGGCACAGGAGGCGCTCCAGGCAATCATCGACCTGATCCCGGAGGGGGCCGAGGTCATGAACGGCCACTCGACGACCCTTGCGGAGATCGGGTATAATCGGGCGCTCGAGGAGAACCGGAAGAGATGGCATGACTTCCACGCGGTCATCACCGCCGAGAACGATGCAGAGAAGCGGCACGAGCTCCGCCGAAAGAGCGTGGCCGCCGACTACTTCATCTCCGGGGTGCAGGCGATCGCCGCCTCAGGCGAGATCGTCGGGTGCGACAAACTCGGGAGCCGGATGGGAGCATGGCCTCACGCGGCGGCACACCTCATCCTCGTCTCGGGGACAAACAAGATCGTGCCGACCGTTGATGACGGGCTCAGGCGGTGCCGGGAGTACTGCCTGCCGCTTGAGAACCAGCGCGTTCAACGCGCCCAGAACACCGAGAGTTACATCGGCAAGCACGTGATCATCGACCGCGAAGACGTCGACGGGAGGATAACCCTGGTCCTGATCAAGGAGCCGCTCGGGTATTGAACCCGGGTGTCTATCTCCGCCGGGGCCCGGGCAGCGTGAGCACCAGGACCCCCTGCGCAAGCGGGGGGCGGTTCACCTCCCTTGCAGGCCAACCTTATTCTCTCCTCAGTTCTTCAGCCCCGCAGAGACGGTGTGATCGCAGCTGTAGCGGTGCTCCCTCTCCTCCTTTCGCCCACCCGGAGGGTTCGGTATATCGGGACTCCCGTGCTATATTAACGCATGGAGATCGCAGAAATTCTCAACATCAATGTTCCGCTCTCCGATATCACGCTCGAAAGTATTCTTCTCGCTGTGATTGTCGCGATCGTCGGGTGGATCGTGGTGAGGGTGCTCACGGCAGCCTTCACGCAGATGCTCACCCGGGCCTCGAGACTGCCCGGTCTGATCGTCGAGTTCCTTGTCCGGTTCTTCTCGATCCTGCTCTACGTGATCCTCATCCTGATCGTCATCGCGACGATCGGGTTCGACATCTCCTCCATGGTGCTCGGTCTCTCGGCGGTGATCGGGCTTATCCTCGGTTTCGGCATGCAGGACACCGTCACCAACCTCGCTGCCGGGGTCTGGTTGGCGGCGTTCCGCCCCATCGATAAGGGCGAGCTCGTCGAGGTCAACGGTATATCCGGGAAGGTCGTCGCGGTCGGCATCATGGCGACCGAGCTCCTGAAGCCCGACAACATCTACATCACCATCCCGAACTCCCTTGTCTGGGGGAGCCCGGTGATCAACTCCACCAGGATGGAGACCCGCCGGGTCGAGGTCAGGGTCAGGGTCGCCTATGACAGCGACCTCAACCTCGCCATCCGGGTCGCGACCGACCTGATGACGGCCCACGAGCGGGTGCTCCCGTCGCCGAAACCCGCGGTCATCGTGACGGATCTGGGCGATTCATCAGTGAATCTCGCCCTCCGGGCGTGGGTGAAGACGTCCGATATGTGGAGTGTGCAGTGGGACCTGAACCGCGACGTTGTCAGGGCGTTCAGAGAAGCCGACATTGTGATCCCCTTCCCGCAGGTGGGCATCAACCTGGAAAGGGGAGAGTGACCCTCTCTTTTTTTCTGAGCCGCCCCTCACCCGGTATGCTCGAAGTCGATGAACCCCCGGTAGGGGTCCGCCGCCACCAGGCGAACCTGCACCCTCTGGCCGACCCTGAGCCCTTCTTCGCCGAGGACCACCTTCCCTTCGGCCGGCGGCTCGATCAGCCTGACATACGTTCCCTTCTCCGAGGCGCCGGTGACGAACGCCTCAAACGTCTCACCCATCCTATCCCGGAGGAGGACAGCGGCTGCTGCCTTTCGCATGAAGCGCTCGACCTTCTGCGAAGCCTTCTCGCGGTCGGTGAGGTGAAGGGCGAGGTCGTCGAGTTCTTCGGGCGCATAAGGCGGATAGCACTCCCCGCCGAGGACTGATTTCACCAGGCGCTGGATGATCACATCGACGTAGCGTCGGTTCGGGGCGGTGCCGTGGGTGTAGTCGGTGACGGCAAGTGCGAAGTGACCTACAGGGATCTCGCCCGGCTGGAACGCCACGTACTCGCCCGCCCCCATCAGTTTCACGATCGTGAGGGAGAGGTCGGGGAAACGGTCGGGGTCGGCCGCTTTCTGCCGGATGAGGAACCGGGTGAGCGCTTCCGCGTCAGGCCGCGCGGGCAGTTTTTCACCGTGTTCGGCAACCTCCCGTACAATCCCCTCCCAGTTCTTCGGGATGCGGACGATCCGGTGGATCATGGGGAGGCGGGCAGCGGCGAGGAACGCCGTAAACGTCCCGTTTGCCGCGACCATGAACTCCTCGATGAGGCACCGGGCGAGGTTCTGCTCCTGGACGGCGAGCTCCAGGACCCGTCCGCCGGCGACGACCGGTTCGGCCTCGATCGTCTCAAGGGCGAGTGCGCCCTTCTCGGTCCGACGCTTCTTCATCCGCATCGCGGCCTCGTGCTGGAGGAGGACCTGCTCCGCAAGGCAGGGCGTCTTCGCGACCATCTCCGGGACGGGTCCCGCCCCCTCGAGCCAGTCGCCGACCTCTTCGTAGACGAGTTTCGCATGGTTCCTGACGACTGCCCGGTAAATCCTGCCGGGCCGCGTGCTCCCGTCGACGAGGACGGTATACTCGATGACGATTGCAGCCCGGTCTTTGTCGGGCAGGAGTGAGGTCGCGCCCGCCGAGAGGCGGTCGGGGAGCATGGGAAACGTCACGACGCCTGTGTAGACTGAGGTTCCGTTATGAGCGGCATGCCGGTCGGTCGCTGAGCCTTTCGGGACGAGTGCATCGACATCGGCGATGGCGACCCGGACGTGGATCTCCCCGTCCTTTCCCTGCTCGCAGTGCTCGATCTGGTCGAGATCCTGCGAGTCGTAATTGTCGATCGATGACCAGAGGAGTGAACGGAGGTCTTCAAGGGGCTCTGAAGGGGTGTTCGTGGTGAGAGCCCCGACTTCCCGGGCGACAGCCGGCGGAAACGCCGGGATGAACCCGTACTGCTCCATCGCCGCCCACGCGATGGCCTCAAGGTCGACGTATGGCTGGTTCTGCATCTGCTGGAGAGGTTCGTTTGTGGGTATAAAAACTGCCTGAAAGCGTCCGGGGTTCTCGCGAGTCTGCCGGTATGGTTAACATCCCCGACGTGAACCCATATCCGAATATGCGGATCGTCACACCGGGTTCCGTACTCCGCAACTGGACGCCCCGAGATGCCGGATCTCTTGCACAGCACGCGGATAACCCCCGGATCGCAGCCATGATGCGCGACAGGTTCCCCTCTCCCTATACGCCTGCAGACGCCCACCGGTTCATCGGGGTGGCCATGGATACGGTGTCGCACCTCTACCTCGCGATCGACGTCTGCGGCGAAGCCGTGGGCGGTATCGGCGTTCAACCTCTGGATGACATCAACCACAGGACAGCAGAGATCGGCTACTGGCTCTCAGAACCGCTCTGGGGCAGGGGTATCGTCACCGATGCGGTCCGTTCGATCGTCCCGATCGCTTTCGAGCGGTTCGATATCATCAGGCTTGAGGCGGGCGTCTTCTCAAACAACCCGGCCTCAATGCGTGTCCTTGAAAAATGCGGCTTTACCCGCGAGGCGGTCCACCGGATGGCCGCGACAAAGAACGGCACCACCCTCGATCTGGTCATCTATGCCTGCTTTGGCAGTGAGGATGCCGACCGGTGAAGGGCATCCCCTTATCTCCCTTCCTTCTCCCACCAGACCGCTGCGGTCGGCCTCACCGTCGTCTCGATATACTTTCCTGCCCCGTCACGTTGGAGCGTCTTCGCGAAGTAGTCCCTGACCGGCGAGAGATCGTCCATCCCGGGATTGTGCATCGCTGCCCAGGCCCGGGCGGCATCCTCGACCGAGTCGTAGACTGCGTCCCAGACGGCGTGGTAGATCCGGACGTTCGGGTAGATCCCGGCGTCGTGGAGGATGTTGACCGGGTAGATGTAGTCGGGGTAGCCCTTACGCATGGTCGCTTCTTCCCCGAAGACCGCCCGGTAGAGCGCCATCTCGTCGGGGTCCCGCCACTCACCCGCGTGCCAGAAGAGGTAGACCGCCCGGCGGGCCGCAGCGTCGAGTTTTTCGAGGGCGGTGGCGAGGTCGTAGAACCCGAGCGAGAACGCCGCGATGACGACGTCGTGGGGCTCTACGTCCCTGCCGATGACGGTATCCTCCCAGCGTTTCTGGAGGCAGGAGTAGTTCGTCCACCCCGCGGCGGCCATCTGCTCCCGGAGGACGGCGAGCATCCCCTCCGAAGGATCGAGGGCGGTGACGTGGGCGGCGGTCCGGGCAATCGGCACGGCAAGTCTCCCCGTCCCGGCACCCACATCGAGCACGGTCTCGCCCGGCCGTGTATCCAGAACTGCGAGTTCCTGCTCGGTTGCCCGTCTCTCGTCACGAGTAGCCCGGCGGTAGGCGGCGGCGCGCCTGTTCCAGTGAGCGGCCGGTTCGCGGCCTTTCTCGACGCGGTCGGGCGAACTTGCGTATATTGCCTTCCAGAGTTCGTTCCAGTCGATGATCCGATGCATGAAAGTTCTCCTCCGTGGAGGGTCATATATGTTCGCGGCTCCGGAGCCCAAAAATAGTGATAGGGTCTCTCCAGCGCTCAGTTCTTGAAACTGTGAATCGGTGCGGGGATCCGCCCGCCGCGGTTGATGAAGTCCGCGCAGCCGAACCTGTTCACCCTCTGGACCGGCGCATGCCCGAGCAACCCGCCGAACTCAACGGTATCCCCGACATCCTTCCCGATCACCGGGATCAACCGGACGGCGGTCGTCTTCTGGTTGATCATCCCGATCGCGGCCTCGTCTGCGATGACGCCGGATATCGTCGAGGCCGGGGTGTCGCCCGGTATCGCGATCATATCCAGGCCGACCGAGCATACGCAGGTCATCGCCTCGAGCTTCTCGATCGTGAGGGCACCACGGTTCACCGCATCGATCATCCCCTGGTCCTCGCTGACCGGGATGAACGCGCCCGAGAGTCCGCCGACAAACGAGCTCGCCATGATCCCGCCCTTCTTCACCTGGTCGTTCAGGAGCGCGAGAGCGGCCGTCGTCCCCGGGGCGCCGACCGACTCGAGCCCCATCTCCTCGAGGATCCCGGCGACGCTGTCCCCGACGGAGGGTGTGGGGGCAAGAGAGAGATCCACGATCCCGAACGGAATCCCGAGCCGCTCAGAGGCCTCCTGGGCGACGAGCTGGCCTGCGCGGGTGACCTTGAAGGCCGTCCGCTTGACCGTCTCGCAGAGTACCTCGAAGTTCTCTCCCCGGACACCCTCGAGTGCATGCTTGATGACGCCCGGGCCGCTTACGCCCACGTTGACGATCGCATCGGCCTCAGAGACGCCGTGGAACGCCCCGGCCATGAACGGGTTGTCGTCGGGGGCGTTGCAGAAGACGACCAGTTTCGCGCAGCCGATGGAGTTTCGCTCCTTCGTTGCTTCAGCCGTCTCCCGCACGATCTCTCCCATCAGTTTGACGGCGTCCATGTTGATCCCGGTCTTTGTGGAACCGACGTTCACCGAGCTGCAGACCCGCTCGGTCGCGGCGAGAGCGGCCGGGATCGATCGGATGAGCGCTTCCTCGTTCGGGGTCATCCCCTTTGAGACGATAGCCGAGTACCCGCCGAGGAAGTTGACCCCGGTATCCCGTGCCGCGCGGTCGAGCGTCTCTGCGATCGTCACGAAGTCCTCCGGCGACCGGCAGGCCCGCCCGCCGACGAGCGAGACGGGGGTTACAGATATTCGTTTGTTGACGATCGGTATGCCGTACTCAAGTTCGATCTCTCTTCCCGTCGAGACGAGGTCTCGTGCGAGCCCTGTGATCTTGTCGTATATGTTCTGGTTCAGGGCATCGAGATCGGCGTCGCAGCAGTCGAGGAGGCTGATGCCGAGGGTTATCGTCCGGACGTCGAGCTTCTCCTGCTCGATCATCTTGTTGGTCTCGTTCACCTCGAGGATGTTGATCATGCCACTACCTCAGATGCGGTGCATCTTCGTGAAGATGTCCTCGCGCTGGCACCGGATACGGACGCCGATCGCGCCGCCGAGTTCGTCGAGTTCGGCCACCATCGCGGCATACGGCTTTGTCGAGGCGCCGGTGTCGACGATCATCATCATGTTGAAGTAGCCCTGCACGATCGTCTGCGAGATGTCTTCGACGTTGATCTGGTTGTTGGCAAGGTAGGTGCAGACCTTCGCGATGATCCCCACGGCATCCTTCCCGACGACGGTAATGATAGTCTTACTCATGCTCTCTCCTGATCGTTGTGTATACCGATGGGTCCCTCAAGGCATTAATCCGACGAGGTGGCGGTGTCGGGAGCGAGTACTGATCGATGCAAGAAGCAGTTTTTCTTCGTCAGGGCGCAGCTGTGGCATTAATCCTGTGCCAACAGGGGTTGATGGAGAGGCGATGCAGTCATGTGTTACGCCAACATCGGTTTCCTTATGCCCTGGTCACGATCTGTAAAGTCCATTTCGTTGACTTAGAGATGACAGTCAGGTGTAAGGTAACAGTAGTTACCATAGGGGGTGCAGTCACACGCTACGTCAACAATGGTTACCTTACACTCCAGTCGCGACCTGTAAGATCCACTTAGTTGACTTAGAAGAGACGGTTCGATGTAAGGTAACAAAAGTTGACTTACAGGGCCACTTATATTGCCATACTGTGAATTATACTCTATGGAGAGGTACCCTGAGAACAGAGCAGGAGTTTTTGCCCCCCAGAAGGGCGGGTACGATGCGTTCATCCCGCACCCATTGCCTCCACTGGATCTTGTTCTCGATGAAGGACTTTTGTATCTGCTATCAAAAGCTGACGGTGCCCTTGCTCGCCTTGATGGAGTCACTCAGGTGCTCCCGAACCCGGATCTTTTCGTGGCGATGTACATCAAGAAAGAGGCTCTGTTAAGCTCGCAGATCGAAGGCACGCAGGCATCTTTACAGGGAGTACTTGAGTTTGAGGCGCACCTCCGACCCAGGGATGATATCAACGAGATACAGGAGGTAGTGAACTACATAAAGGCGCTCCATCATGGTATCGAGAAACTGGAGTTCGCACCGTTCTCTCTTGACCTGATGAATGAAATCCATCGTTTTCTCATTCAGGGGGCACGGGGTTCACATAAGTTCCCGGGTCAACTGCGGCGTGTTCAGAACTGGATCGGTCTATCGGGAGGGACTATCCGGGATGCAGTATTTGTCCCGCCGCCGCCGGAACAGGTTCCGGGGCTCATGCAGGATCTGGAACAGTTTATCCAGAGCAATGACAGGACGCCGACACTGGTAAAGGCCGCTCTCATCCATGCCCAGCTGGAGACGATCCATCCGTACCTGGATGGTAACGGAAGAATGGGGAGACTGATGATAACGTTTTACCTCTATTACAAGGATGTTCTGGCGAGGCCATTGCTCTACCTCAGTTACTATCTGAAGAAGAACCGGGAGAAGTACTATATGCTCCTCAACGGGATCCGATACCACGGGAACTGGGGGGCGTGGCTTGAATTCTTCCTTCAGGGCGTCATCGAGGTCTCCAATAACTCTCTTGAGACGGCGAAGAGAATAATCCAGCTCAAAGAGACACTGATCGAGAAACTGCTGGAGAACAACGTCGGCGGTGTTCACGCAGTAAAGCTGATCGATATGCTTTTTAACCGCCCTATCATCACAATCGCACAAATTACAGAGGAATTACAGGTCAGCCGCCAGACTGCAACCAAACTGGTGGGGCGGTTTGAGGATATCGGTATCGTGGAAGAGATTACCGGGAAAGTGCGGTATAAGCAGTATATGTTTGTGGATTACGTCCGGATCATCGAGGAAGGCACACGGATGTAGTCTTTCATCTCCGCAGGCAACGAACCGCCGGGAGGCCGGCAACCGATGAAGAAATACAGCAGAGATGATCAGATAACGATGGCGTTCTGGGCTGCTGATTGCGCCGAACGAGTCCTCCCGCTCTTTGAAGCGGCACATCCGGGGGACGACCGCCCGCATAGAGCCATCGCGGCGTGCCGGGCGTGGGCCAGGACAGGCATATTCCGGATGATCGATATCCGTGGGGCATCTCTTGGGGCTCATGCCGCCGCCCGCGATGCGGAGGAGGGGAGCGCGGCCCGGTTTGCCGCCCGGGCTGCGGGTCAGGCGGTGGCGACCGCTCACGTTCCCCAGCACGCCTACGGGGCGGCGTGGTACGCCCTCAAAGCCGTCGCGGCGGCGAACCCGGCGGAGGTCACCCTGGAGCGGGAGTGGCAGGCGGCGCGGCTCCCGGAGGGACTCAGAGAGGAGATCATGGGGAGGATTGTTGTTTTTGAGCGTGGAGGCGGGGTTACTGTTAAACTGAGGAAGGGGGAGGGGTTTTGA
>JAAZGM010000126.1 GCA_012511245.1 Methanomicrobiales archaeon
CTTCCTTGAATTTTCTCTGGTACAGCCCTACTTTCTGTGCCTGAGCGAGCGACCATTTCAGCCGCTTCAGTTGCAGATCCGCGAGTTCGTCAGGCCGGATCGTCTCCATCTCTCTATTCCAGAACATGATACCCCATCGTGTTTCGGCAGCCGGAGAAGATGATGTCCCCGGCCGCATACTGCCCGGCATCTGTTATCCGGTACTCCCGGCGGCCGTTCGATGGCCCGCTGGAGCCACGCCGCCGGGCTGCTCTACCTTTATATGAGCAGCCGGTGCCAAAAAAGGTTTGTCAAAGGGTGGCGTGGTACGTCATGGCAGCATCCGGTTTTTACTCGATTGGAGTGGGCCATCCTGCCCGCCTCTCATGGAACGCAGTCAGAACGAAGTCCACGAACATTCGCGCTTCGTCCGGATAGGGTGCATTACGGGGCATGGTGATGGCATAGACAATCGGCTGTCCTATCCGCTCGCTCCCAATAGACCGGAATCGCTGGAATCCAAGGGTCACGTGCACCTTCTGGTAATCGTCGGCGAGCTCAGCGGAGCCGAGGTTTATCTCGGGGGGGAGATCAATCCAGCGGAGCCCATGCTCCTCAGCGACGCTCCGGTATTCGAAGGCATAGTCGATCCCTCCGGCATCGAGGAGCGAGAGGAGGTAAATGCTCCCGTCCCGGATGACAACCTTCTCGTCTGCGGGCCTTATCCGTTCCGGCAGGGTGATCGTCGTTATCCCGTCCGCGTGGGTGGGGGTAAGCGGTGGGTCGAAGGCGTTCCCGATGATGGTTTCAAAGAGCCCGGGCTCACCGTAATGCTCCTCGGCAAGCGCTGTCACCATGAGCGCGCGGTAACCGCAGGCATCGAGCATGGGGTTTGAGAACCCTACCCGCACGTCAGGGCGAGCCAGAACCCGATACCAGTTCTCCGCTGTTGTCTCCTCTGCCCCGGTGCTCTGGTCGGTGTAGGCGATCACGATCTCGTTTCCGGCGAAGGGGGCATACCAGTCGGTATAATTCTCCCCCCCCTCGGTCATCGGGATGTACATCATATCGGGGATCAGCGAGGCGTCTGCGACCGCGACGACATCGATATCCCGCCTGAGGTCTGTCACCTGCCGGACAGCCTGGATGCTCCCGTGCCCTTCGACCCGGACATCGATATCAGGGTGCTGGCTCTCGAAGGCGGCCTCTATCTCCTCGAGCGGGTGCAGAAGGCTCCCTGCCGGGATCACCGTGAGGACGGTGCGCTCCGGCTCGGTGTCAGTGCAGCCTGCGGCTGCCGCCAGGATGGCGAGAGCGATGAACGCGAGCGTCACTGCCGGCCGGATCATCTTCTATGGACCTCTATCCTATCGACCCACTTCACCCAGGAGCTACCTTCGGTGATGACGTCTGGAGTCTCGGCGATGACGACGAGGCGTAGCGGTCCACCCTCTTCATATGCCAGAGGTTCTCCATCCTGGTCGTAAGCCAGAATCACCTTGAGCGGCGGTGCGGGAATCTCCCGGAGATTCTCATCAAAGGTGAAGAACTCCTCGCCCTGCAACTGAGGGAGATCAAAGACCCAGAGGTAGCCGTCTTCCGCGGAGACGTAGATCAGGTCCTCTGCACCTGCTCCTCCCGCCATCTCAACGAGATCGGCGAGAAGCACACCGCGATAGGTGTTGGGGCCGTACTTGATCCCGACCGTCGAGACCGAGTAGCCGTAGCCCTCGACGGCAGGCAACGCCCTGATCTCGGCGAATGTGAGAACGGTCTCCTGATCTCCGGCAAGCGTCAGGTTCCAGTCCGGAGCGTCGGCACCTTCTGCCGTGCCAAGGCATCCACATGCGAGGGCTACGGCGCCAAGCAGCATCACGGCAAAAAGGGTCGGGGGGAGCCGGCGTACCGGGATCATGCTCCTCTCCGGGCACGGAGCGCTGCCGCTCCGAGGGCCGCGGCAAGCGTTGCCACGAGCGAGAATGGAGACTCTACCGGCGCGGTCGTCGCCCCTGTTTCCGTGCCGTCGAGGGATCCTGCGAGGGCCCCCCGATCTCCGTGGTATCCGCCGGTGTAGACCCGGACTTCATCGATCCACTTCACCGTGAGGCCGCCGGTGGAAGGGTAGAGGTCGTAGAAGTGCTGTGCAGATTCCGGGAGCGTCTCGTGCATGTCCCAGTTCCCGTAGACGTGGAGGCCTTCCGCGTTGGTCGAGTCGTCGGCGAAGAAGACGAGGCGCATTCCGGTGTAGTAGTCGGGGACGTAACCGCATCCCTGCCGCTCGCCTGCTCCCGTCTCGGCACCGTTGTACCAGCAGACACCCATGGGGCCCTGGCGGGGATCGGGCTCGTAGACATTCTGGTAGGCAAACTCGACGTGGTAGCCGTCGGCCGCCCGGACCATGATCTCGTCCCCGGGTTCGGCGCCGCCGACCAGTTCAGCGAGATCACGGATATCCGTCCCTTTTACGGCTCCCCTGTCCTTGAAGTTTGTTGTTTCGTTGGGATCCCATTTGTCCCCCTCAAAGACCGGTCCCTGATGGTAGTAGTGTGTCACCCCATCCCCGAGGATCGGGAAGTGTGCTTCCATCCAGCGATAGTCAACTGTCGTCTCATTAAGGATCGTCTCTCCGTCTGCTGCAATCTTTACGACGTGCAGTTCGGTTGTCGGTGCCGCCGAGGCGGCACATGCCAGCATGCTCACGCAGAGGAGCGCAAGCAGAATTCGTGTCATGTTTGTATGCATAACTATCATCTCCATAATTCCGATAATCCGGGTATACGGTGGAGGGATGCCAGCACGTTCCACCACTCGCCGGATGTGGGTGCTGGAAGGCGGACGGTGTCGATGACGGTCCCTGCCGGGTACATCGTCACCTCACCGTCCTCTGTGATCTCCGCAACCGGCACCATCTCCATAACAATCGATTCCGGGCTCACGGTGGCCCGGAGATAGCCGAGGGTCTGCTCGCGGCCCGCCTGGTGCCCTTCAAGCTTCTCCTCAGCGAGGGGGTAGAATGGTGCGCCGCCGCACCCGATGATGAAGTACTCTGTTCCGTCCACCCGGTAGCGCTCGTAGGCATGGGTGTGTGCGCTAACGACGGCGTCGACGTTGTTTTGGGATAGGATGCCGCACCACTCGGCCCGGATCGCCTGATCCCCTCCGGGGCGTTTCCGGTCGGAGCTGAACGGCGGGTGGTGAAATGCCGCTATCTTCCAGGGGAGCGGGGATGCGAGGTCTTCTTCAAGCCATGCGGTCTGTGTGTCCATATCCGGCCACGCCCAATCGTTGCTGTCGAGAACGGTCACATGGAGGCTGCCGGCATCAAAAGAGTAGTAAGCGGGAAGGCTGAAGATGGCGGAGAACGCCTCCGCCGATCCTTCGTGGTTGCCCGCCACCGGCACCAGGGTCGTGTTCCGGAGCATCGGTCCTGCGACCGAGAAGAACTCGTCCCATTCCTCATCTCCGCAGACAAAATCGCCGGTATGGATTACGAAGAGGATATCCTCCTCTGCGGCTATCCTCTTTGCAACCAGACCATGCCGTTCGGCCTGGGCAAAGTAAGGTTTCTGCCCCCGGGTGTCGCCGTATATGATGCAGGTGAACGATTGCTCTCCGAATGTTCGAAATCTGTGGTCTTCCGTTGTTTCATCTCCGGTACTGATACGGTAGCGGTAGGTGGTCGCCGGGCTAAGGTTCGTGAGCAGGACATGATGCATGGCCTCCTCTGGGGAGGAGATACGGCCGACATCACCACTCTCACTGCCTTCGGGAGCGTACTCCACCCACCCTTCCACCGGGGAGGTCGTCTTCCAACTGACCACCGCTGATTCTTCCGTGGTGTTTGTGACGTACGGGCCCCATACGATGGCGGCTGATGCCGCCGGGGAGAGGAGCGCGAACAGCACCGCGATCGCCGCCATGACACGGGCTTTCCGGCACCGGTTCACGAGTTATCCTCCTTCAAGTTCACCAGGCACCGGGTTGTCTCCCCTGGCTTCACCAGCACATCTTCGATCGTTTTAGAGTCGTTCTCAGTGACGACCCGGACTTCGTAGGTACCGATACTCATCCCGGTGAAGGTATGCGGCGTCTTCTCCCCGGTGTATCGCCCGTAGAGGTAGATCCTGGCATCCGGGATCGTGCTTTCGACAAGGAGATCCCCGTCGATATACTCACGGAGCGTGCAGGTGACGGCACCGCCGGTTCTGGCCCCCTCGGGTATTGTGATCACATCTTCGGCAGTGATATACCCGGGTTTTGATACCAGGATACGGTGCTGACCGGGGGAGAGGCCTTCCACCCGACACGGAGTACATTTCCCGGTGGGGAACCCGTCGATGAAGACCGCGGCGTCTTCGGGGTTCGAGTTGATACTGATAGGAACGGTATCGGCATCCTCGGGTTCAATCCAGAATGTCCTGCCTGCTCCGATACCGTAAGGAATTGCGAATGAGTGATAGACTCCGTCCCGGGAGACGGTAACCCAGGACTTTGCCCCTTCGATCTCCGCATCATCCGGGATGGTGGCGGCAGGGAAGAACCCGCTCATCGTGAACTTCTCACCACGGCAGGTTTCCGAATCGATACGGATCGTCTTCTTATACGAGGGTGTCACACCGTCGAGATGGACCGGGGTGATCGTGTCCGGGTAGACCCAGGTCTGAACGGTCTCGAACTGGAAGCTGGAATCTTCGCCGCTCCGATCCGATTCGCTCTTCTCAACCCTGATGCTGTGCAGGCCTTCACGGAGACCGTAGACGATGCGGGGCGTCTGCCAGATCTGTCTCCGGTTGTCGACGACGATCGTCATACCCGGAGGGTGCGACGTAACATAGATTCCGCCTGAGTGGTTCTTTACGCTCCGGGTATCATCCGGCGTCGGTACGGGGACCATAGGGGTGCTGGTCAGCACGGGGGTTGCGGAATCTTCGCCCGGATCGGGGGTGCTCTCCGGCCCCGGCGTGGTTGGTAGGTCTTCCCCTGTCCCGAAGAACGGAAATATCCCGGTCAGGATGTTGAGAATTGTCGCGATGAATGCCTCTAGGGGATTCTTCTGTGCAGGCGTTGGGCGTGTGGCTGCGGTTCCGTCATTGCCAGTGGTGGTGTTCGTCTCAGTTTTTCCGCCTGATGGAGAGAGGATCACATCGATGGTACTGCGCTCAGCCTCCGCGACGGTGACAGTTCGGGTGATATTCCAGTAACCCGGCAGCACGAGTTCGATCGTATGCTCGCCGACCGGGACCGCCTGCAGGGTCGCATTGGTTCGGGACCCTGTATCCTTCCCGTCTAAGTAGATGCTCGCGTTCGTCGGGACCGAGAATACGGCGATCCTTCCGGTTTTGGTGGTGGCTTCACCTGTGGTGCTGTTTTCGAAGATCAGATCAAGAAGGGTGCACTCGGCCTTCTCGACAGTGACAGTTCGGGTGATATTCCAGTAACCCGGCAGCACGAGTTCGATCGTATGCTCGCCGGGGGGGACATCTTCCAGGGTTGCATCTGTCCTGAACTCCGTAGCGTTCCCGTCGAGGTAGATACTCGCGTTCATCGGGACCGAAGTGATGGCGATGCTCCCGTTCCTGGAGCCACCCCCCCCTCCATCACCACTGCTGCTACCGCCGCCGGATTCGGTTTCCGGAATCAGGTTGAACTCAACCTCGGCAACGGCGTTCGCCACAACGTTGACCCACTCCTCATCGGATGGGATGAACCCCTCTTTCTCGACCC
>JAAZGM010000127.1 GCA_012511245.1 Methanomicrobiales archaeon
ACGGGTCTACATCGAGAGTTACGGGTGCACCTACAACCATGCCGATACCGGACGGCTCGTTGCGATACTGGAAGGGCTTGGCTGTACGCGGGTCGGGCGGCCAGAGGAGGCGGATGCCATCATCATCAACACCTGCACGGTGATCGAGGCGACCGAACGGAAGATGCTCCGGCGCCTCGCCCTCTTTGCCGACCGCGACCTCTACGTGACCGGGTGCATGCCGATCGTCCAGATGGACAGGATTCGCTCAGTCTGCACGCCGCACGTCATCCACCCTGACGAGATCGCGAACCGCGCTGACGGCGTCGGGACACAGGGGGCGGGGGCGATCGGTGTTGTGCAGGTGGCAAGCGGGTGCCTTGGCCGGTGCAGTTATTGTCTCACCCGGTTTGCCCGGGGACGGCTCGTGAGCGCATCGCGCGAGGCGATCCTCGACGCCGTCCGGAATCTCGTCGCATCGGGCGCTTATGAGATCCAGCTGACCGGGCAGGATGTCGCCGCGTGGGGGCTCGACCGGGGTGAATCACTCCCGGAGTTGCTCCGGGATATAGCGGAGATCCCGGGGAAGTTCGCCGTTCGGCCGGGGATGATGAATCCGGCTGCGGTGCTCAGGATCCTTGAGCCCCTCGTCAACGCCTACGAGAGCGAGAAGATCTTTCGGTTCCTCCACCTCCCCGTCCAGTCCGGCTCGGACAGTGTCCTCGAGCGGATGCAGCGCGGCTACCGGGCGGTCGACGTCATCCGGATCGTCGATACGTTCCGGGAACGCTACCCGGATATGATGATCTCCTCAGACTTCATCACGGGGTTTCCCGGGGAGACGGATGAGGGGTTCTCACAGACGCTCGATCTCCTCCAGAAGGCGGCTTTCGTGAAGGTGAACATCACCCGCTACTCCCGGCGGCCCGGCACACCTGCGGCGGCCTTGAAAGACCTCCCCGAGAGGATACGAAAAGACCGCTCTCGCATGCTGCTTGCCGAAGCAAACCGGATATACGACGCCTACAACGAGCGCTGGATCGGGCGGGTGACGCCGGTCGTCGCGACCGAGAAGAATGCGCCGGGCTCGACCGTCTGCCGGAACCCCTGCTACCTCAACGTCGTCATAAAAGAGGACCTGCCGTTCGGGTTCTCCGGGCAGGCGATGATAACCGGGAACCGCCGGCACTATGTCACCGCCGGACTGGTCCCGTCCGGCGGCGAGAAATTTTAGCCCCTGCGAAACTTTTTCTTCTGCCAGCGCCTACCCTTCTCCATGCAGGGGATCACCGGTCAGGAACTCTCCTCGAAGAAGGCAGAATACCTCAAATATATCCATATGCAGGACGATGTCGTGAAGACGACCGAGATCGCCGTCCACTTCTCCGTCGCACCCTCGACGGTGACGAAAGCGCTTACAGAGATTGCAAAAGCCGGATACATCGAGCATACGCCCTACCACGGGGTGAAGCTCACCCCTCATGGCGTCGAATACGCCCGGTTCCTGATCCGCCGCCACCGGCTCGTCGCCCTGATTCTCAGCCGTCACGGCCTCGAACCCGAAGAGGCCTGCAGGGAGGCAAGGAAGCTCGAGCAGTGCTTCTCAAAGGACCTCACCGACAGGATGTGCACGTCGCTCGGGCACCCGATGATGAGCGTTTGCGGAGAGATCGAGCACGATCGCCGCTGCTGCGGGTCTCCTGGTGAGCGCCCCTGATCCTGCGTAGAAATATTTAGATATCTACCAAACTTTGGGGGGAGATCGATGGGGATGCAGAAGAGTCTCATCACAGCCGTATTCACCGTCCTTTTGCTGATGGCAGCTACGGCGGGATGCACCGACACCGACCGGCAGGATGGCGGGGAGATCGTCGTCGCGGTTACCATACCGCCCGAGCAGGAGTTCGCAGAAAGGGTGGGAGGCGATCATGTCAGGGTGATCCTGCTGGTGCCGCCGGGAGCCGATCCGCACACCTACGAACTGTCGCCCGGGATCCTCGCCGACGTCGCAGGGGCGGATATGTATGCCGTGGTCGGTTCAGGGATAGAGTTTGAACTCATCTGGCAGGAGAAGATCGCCGCCCTTAACCCCGATATGCTGGTCGTCGACTCCTCACGCGGGATCGACCTGATCACAGGCGGTGACGGCGATCGCGGGCGGCCCGACCCCCACATCTGGACATCCCCGAAGAACGCGAAGGTCATGGTCGGGAACATCCGTGACGGGCTCATAGCGGTCGACCCGGAGAACGCCGACGATTACCGCCGGAACGCCGATGTCTACCTGGAGGAGCTCGACGCTCTGGATGCGGAGGTCGCCGGTGCGTTTGCAGAGTCCGGGGTGAAGACGGTCATGGTCCTCCACTCGTCGTGGGCCTACCTCGCCCGGGACTACGGTTTTACCGAAATTTCAATCGAGAACGAAGGAAAAGAGCCCTCACCGCAGAGGATAGAGCACCTCATCAGGCAGGCGAAAGATGAGCAGATCCAGGTCATATTCGCGTCACCCGAGCACTCCGTCCGGAGCGCCGAGGTGATCGCGGATGCGATCGGGGGCAGGGTGGTGACGGTGAGCCCGCTCGAAGAGGGCTACCTCATGAACACGCGTCACGCGGCAACGGCATTTGCACAGAGCACCCGGCCATGACCGCTCCCGTTATCGAGGTCGAGGACGTCGGGGTCAGGTTTCGTGGCCACACCATTCTTGAGGATGTGAACCTCGCCATCTATCCCGATGACTTCTACGCGATCATCGGGCCGAACGGCGGCGGGAAGACAACGCTCCTTCGGGTGATCCTCGGTCTCCTCACCCCTTCTCGCGGCACAGTCAGGATCCTCGGCGGCACGGGGCCGGCGGCGCGGAGGAACCTCGGCTACGTACCGCAGTTTCGGACGTTCGACTTCGAGTATCCCATCACCGTGCGGGAGATGGTCCTCTCCGGCCGCCTCGGTCACATCACCCGGATCCCGCGGCGGTATGGGGACGACGACCATGCCCGGACAGAGGAGGCGCTTGAGACGCTGAACATAACCGATCTCGCCGACCGGCAGATCCGGAATCTCTCCGGCGGAGAACAGCAGCGGGCGATCATCGCCCGGGCGCTCGTCGGTGACCCGAAGGTGCTCCTCCTCGACGAACCGACGGTCTACGTGGATGCCCCGACGACGACGCAGTTCTACGGCATCCTCAACCAACTCCGCGAACGGATGGCGATCGTCCTCGTGACCCACGACATCGGGG
>JAAZGM010000128.1 GCA_012511245.1 Methanomicrobiales archaeon
ATCCCGGGCGAACTGATCGATCTGCTCCATCAGGTCGGGATCGAGCGCAAACGAACACCGCATTGCCATAAGTCGTTCACTCCGGATATTTCACCTGTCTGCTGATGATACTGTCTTTCACCTGGAGAGGGGATACCCTCCCGGGGTGTATGCGTCTGTAAAAAAAATGCCCGGGGCCCTCCATGGAGGATGGCCCGGTCAACTGATATTTTCCATGTTGTATCCTTTCTGGGCGAGCAGGTCTTTCACCCGTTCGCGATGGTTGCCTTGCAGCTCGATCGAGGAATCCTTGACCGTGCCGCCACAGGCCAGTTTTGCTTTCAGGAACTTGGAGAGGTCTTCGAGATCGATGTCGTAGGGGTCGAGGCCCTCGATGACCGTGACTTCTTTTCCATACCGGCGCCTGTTTATCTTTACGCTGATTCTCTGTTGCTCTTTTGCTACTTCTTCACAGATACACAGTTCTTTTGGCAGTCCGCAGGTCGGACATATCCCACCGTTCATTGCATGTACCTTTCAGCTCTCGTTATATATTATTTGGCATGGTCATCCGTCAATCAGGCAGATGTCGCATCCTAACGAGAATATCCGGTCGGGTCTGCTCCGATAGCGGTAGGCGGTTATGCCCTTGCACCCGTGATCGTGGGTGAGGGAGAAGATACGGGCGATCTCATCGACTGTTGCGGTTTCTGGGAGGTTTACGGTCTTTGAAACGGCGTTGTCCGTGTACTTCTGGAAGGCGGCCTGCATCCGGACGTGGAGCCCGGGTGTGATCTCGGTCGCCGTTCGGAAGAGACCGCCCGGTGTCTCGCCGGGAATGTGGTAGCGTCTCTCCAGGAGGCGGTGAATCGCTCCATACGATACTCGATGGAACCCCGCCCTTAATAACCCGCCGTGCCCAACTCTCCTGCCGGAAATGTCTCTTATCGTGCTCGGAACGGCATCCCACGTGGGAAAGAGTATGACGGTTGCGGCGCTCTGCCGTGCGCTCTCTCGTCGCGGGGTCCCGGTTGCGCCGTTCAAGTCCCAGAACATGAGCCTCAACTCCTACGTCACGGCCGACGGGAGCGAGATCGGTATCGCCCAGGCGGTCCAGGCCTTTGCGGCCGGAGTCGAGCCGGAGGCCGATATGAACCCGGTCCTCCTCAAACCGAAGGGGGATTCTGTCTCGCAGGTGGTGCTCCTCGGTCGGCCCTATATGGATGTGCAGATCCGGGACTACTACCGGGAGACCGATACGCTCCTCGCCGAGGCCGTCGCCGCGTTCGAACGCCTTCGGCAACGTTACGGGAACGTGGTGGTGGAGGGCGCCGGGGGAGCGGCGGAGGTGAACCTCTACGACCGCGATATCGCGAACATCAGGCTCGCCCGCTCTCTCCGCCTCCCCATCATTCTGGTCGCCGATATCGAGCGGGGCGGGGTCTTTGCCCAGGTCTATGGGACGCTCGCCCTCCTCCCGGAGGATATCCGCCCTCTCGTCGCCGGGGTGATCGTCAACAAGTTCCGGGGAGACCCCGGACTCTTTGCGTCCGGCGTCAAGATACTCGAAGAACTCACGGGCGTCCCGGTGCTCGGGGTGGTTCCCTACACCGATATCCCCCTCCCGAGCGAGGACTCGCTCTCGATCGCCGATAAAGGAGAGCGGGGAGTTGTCAGCCCGGTCAGAATCGCCGTCATCCGCCTCCCCCGGATATCGAACTTCACTGACTTCGAGCTCCTTGAGCGGCATGCAACAGTGGACTACGTCCCGCCCGGTGCGCCGCTCTCCGGCTACGACTGCATCATCCTTCCGGGGACGAAGAATACCGTCGAGGACCTCGCGGTGCTGAACCGCCACGGCGTGGGGGAAGAACTCCGGGGTGCCCGGGAGCAGGGTGTCCCGATCATCGGGATATGCGGTGGCTACCAGATGCTCGGTCGCCGGATCCATGATGCCGGGATTGAGTCAGAAACCCCCACAGAGCACCCGGGGTTCGGGCTCCTCGATGTCGTGACGACGTTCTCCGGCTACCGTAAGACGACGGTGCAGGTCCGGCGACGGGCGACCGGACCCGGCCCCATCCTCCCGGCGATGGGGGAGGTGGCGGGCTACGAGATCCACATGGGCGAGACGGAGCGCCGGAACCTCCCCGAGGCGTTTGCCGGGGAGGGAGCGGCAACCCTCGATGGCCTGGTCTTCGGGACCTACATGCACGGGCTTTTCCAGAACCCCGGCGCCGTGAACGCCCTCCTCGCCTACCTCTCGGGGCGGCGGGGCATAGCCTTCGAGCCGGTCGCAGAGGGGAGCTGCGGCGCCCTTGGAACTGTGGATGCGTATGACGCCCTGGCACGGCACTTCGAGGAGCACGTGGATATGGAGGCGATCATGGCGTGGTTCAGGGATGGGGAGCGGGCGGGATAGGACTCGCTCCCTCCCCCCTCTCTCAGAAAAGGATGTCTGTAGGAGGACGATCCCCTCCCCTGTTGGGATGATAGCAAACACCAGGAAGATCCTGGACGCCGACGCTGCTGGATAACACTGTAGAACTCTTCAAATCAGTCCGATTTTTGCTTTGATCTGTTGAATATCCTGCTCCATCATGGAAAGTCTTCGTTCGATGTAGGAACGCATATCAGTACGTAGATCGTGGATCTCACCCGTGACCGATATCTCCATCCGATCCATCTTCTGAAGGATCAGATCTTGCTCCCTATCGATACTGATGACTGCAGGGACGCCTTTAGAGAACTGTTCGATCTGGATGACATGCATATAGTCAGTTATCGAGACGACATACCCCTCATACGGCTCAAAAACAATACCGGAGATATCTGCATCCCCGGGATACTCCTCCCAGATGATGGAGCCAAGCGCATCAACCTGCTCCGGCTCACCCTCATACTGCACCACCACCTGCTCGGTGCCGTTCAGAACCCGGTTTCTTGCACTGAACTTCTGAAATCCGGTCTCAAGGGCTCTCTGGAGCAGGAACACCCGGTAGCCGACACCATGCACTCTTCTACCGGTGATGATAGCCTGCATCTTCATGACGGAATGTCTCCTTCAGGAGATTATATAATCTCCTGAGTGAGTACGGATGCCCGCAACGCACCTTCCTCCATTCCCGGTGGAGAACTGCAACTCAAACGCCGAAAATCCGGCCATTTAAAAAGAGATAAAAAATCTGTTCCAGCCCTTATATGATGAACCGGAACGCCATCCAGGCGATGAACACCATCAGCGCTGAGTACTTCAGCCCGCCGATCATCCGCCCTTCGCCCATGACGCCCGCCGCAAGCCCCGAGAAGAATCCCTGGATCAGTGCAGCGTGGCTGAAGATCCGGTTATAAAGGAAGAGGTCGACGTTACCCATGAACGACTGGGCTGAACTCGAACCCGATGCAGCGACCGCCTCGCCCGCCTCCGCCATCGTGGTGAGGAAGGTGCCCGAGAGCACCCCGATGACGAAGAGGAAGACAAAGAACGACATCAGGACGATGATCATGTAGATCATCATACCGTTTTTGCGCTCCGACTGCAGGTTGAAGAACTCATACGCATCGTGCGCCGCTGCCCGCAGCACCTCGCTCACGTCGCCGCCGGCGGAACTTGCGTGGGCGATCAGGTCGACGCTCCGCTCCGCAAGCGGCGTGTTCACGGCCTTCCCGAACCGCTTGATGGCCTCCACGAACGGGACGCCCCAGGACATCTCGGTATCGAGTTTGCGGATATGCGGCGTGAGTGCCCCATACTCGCCTTCCGAGACGATATGGATGGCGTGCGGGAGCGTCATGCCCGAGTCGTTCATCCCTGCAACGTCGCGAAAGAAGTTCGGAAGTGACGCTTCGACGCTCGATATACGCCACGCTTCCTTGAAATCGAGAAGGGCAATCGGCACGATGGCGATGAGGAGGGCAAAGACGAAGATATCGTCGATCAGCGTCGTCGTGAAGAGGGCATCGATACCATAAGATACCACTATGCTCACGAACCCGCCGATGAAGAGGAGGAGCGCGACTGGAACCGAGACAAAGAGGGAGGTGTAGGGCTCCTCCATCATCGCCCTGATCGGGTGTTTGAGGAACCGGTAAAACCCTTCCTGGTACTTCCGCCAGTTCTCGATCCGGCCATGGATCTCCACGTCCTGTTCTACGAACCGGTCCAGCTCCCCGGCATCATCCGGTTTGCTCTCCGGATCCGGAGACTTCCTGTTCAAAAAATCGTCGAAGATATCTTTAAATCCCATATCACACCTCCGGAGTCATGGAACTGATCAGGATGACGAACATCATGCTCCCGAACGGCACAATCAGGTAGATGATGATGCAGAGAAAGAGCGGATCCGAATCGCCTGAGAGGATCGTCATCACCGACTGCAGGATGATCAGAAAGAGCATGCCAGCGACCATTGCGGTGACGTAAGACTCCGCGATCAGGCCGAGCGTCTCCAGGAACGTCTTCTGCTGCTGGTTGTTCTCGAGCGTATACTGGTGGGCCTTGGTGCGGAAGTACTCCGTGAGGTTGCTCCCGCTGGATATGCTTGCGACAGCCCCCTGCAGGAACTCCCGCATCCGTTCGCTCGGCGTCGCCTGCGAGACCGATCGCAGGGATTCAAGAAGATCTTTCCCGAAAAAATCGGTCTCCCGGGTGATATACCGCGCTTCAACAGCGCTCTCACCGTATATCGTACTCTTGCCGAGCAGCCGGAAGACCTCGTCGGGGGTGATCCCGGCTGAAGACATGGCGGTGACGTAGTTGATGGCATACGGGAGGGTGGCATCGATGTTCCGGCGCCGCTCTCCGGCCTGGATCCCTGGGTAGAGGAGGAAGATCAGGTAGGTCAACCCGCCAAAGACCAGGAGGGAGATGATCGTGATGGCGATCATCCCGAGCGGCATCTTGTAATCGTTCAACACATACAGGAAATCCGGAACTGCTCCGCGGTAGACGATCATCTCCGGGATCCGCAGGAGATAGGCGAAGATCCCGATCAGCACGGCAGCGACCAGCCCCACGATGACCGAAGATACGTACGCGGTCGCAAGATACGCCTCGAACGGCGTGTTCATCCTGGCTCCCATCAGATCGTTTCTAAGGCTGACGTAGTCCCCCCGCTTCTTCTTCAGATCGTTGCCGATCAGGTTGAAGCAGAACCGCTCGTAACTGTTCATGTAGCACCACCCTCTGCGTAAAGTTCTGTGCGCACCCGCTGGATGACCGTCTCCGGGTCACGGAAGTAGGAGACCAGGATCTTGCTCACGTCCTTGAAGTAGCGGATCTTCTTGATGCGCATCCATTCAAGGACTTCCTGCCGACGTTTCAGTTCTTCGCGCATCCGCTCCTCGCTCCAGCCCCGATCCTCCATGATCTGTTCGAGGATGTAGGATTTGCCTGAATACCGGATCTCGTCGGTCGCCGGGTGCCACCGGAAGACCTCGTTCGTGATCAATTCGTTCGTCCGGGGATCGATGTCCAGGATCTCGATGAGTTGCTTGTTTCGCCGGATCCGCTGGCCGCCGACACGGGCCTGCACCTGGATGGACATCAGGGAGAGGGCAGAGAGCATGTTCCTCGGCACATCGATCGGCGGGTTCTCCAGACGGTGGACGGCGCTTGCCACCGAGTCGGCGTGCATCGTCGCGTAGGTGACGTGACCGGTGCTCATCGCCTGGAAGAGGGTCAGAGCCTCCTTGCCACGGACCTCACCGACCAGGATGTACTCCGGCCGCTGCCGCAGAGCCGCTCGCAGGAGTTCATACATATCGATCTCGCCCCGTCCGTCCTGCGAGAACGAGTCACGGGTGATGCTCGGGATCCAGTTCGGGTGAGGCAGTTTCAGTTCCCGGGTATCCTCGAGGGTGACGATCTTTGCAAGAGGCGGGATGAAGAGCGATATGGCGTTCAGGGTCGTCGTCTTTCCAGACGCTGTTCCGCCGGCAAATATGCAGGACTTGGCGTTCTCGACCGCAAGCCAGATGAACGCGATCCCGAGCGGTGAGAAGGTGTGCCACTCGATGAGGTCCGTCGGCGTGATCGGTTCTTCACGGAACTTACGGATGGTGAACGTCGAGCCGTGTGCGGTCACCTCCTCCCCGAGCGTCATCTGGATACGCGATCCGTCGCTCATCGTGGCGTCCAGTATGGGTTCGGCGATGGAGATGTATTTTCCAGCCCGCTGCGCAAGTTTTGTGACGAACGAGTCGAGCTCCACATGATCGTAGTAGGCGAGGCTCGTCTTCATCGATTCGTACGTTGTGTGATAGACGAATATGGCGCTGCCCACACCGTCACAGGAGATATCTTCGATATATTTGTCGTGCATCACAGGGTCGATCAGCCCGTCGCCGAGGAACTCCTTCTCGACGTGGTAGAGGATCTTCTCGCGTTCAAGAGGTTCGAGGCGTATCCCATAATCGGTGATGATCATATTCGCTGCGCCACGGAGTGCATTTCGGGCTTCTTCACGGGAAAGGTCACGTGATGCGATGTTGAGCGTCTCAAAGAGCCGTTCTTTGATCTCTAAGAAGAGTTCCTGCTCGCCGGTCGTCAGTTCGGGTTCGAGGACGTGGTAGGTATACTCATGTGTCGTGTTGTCGTAGGTCACCCGGACATACGCATACGGTTCATTCACGGGATAGAGTTCGATCTCCTCCACCCCTGGCGACGACCGCATCAAGAGATCGACGAGCTGTCCATGGAGTGCGGGGTTGTACTCCTCGATTGCTTCCCCGACCATTGGCATCTGGAGTTTTTTGAGGAATCCAAACCGGGACCTCGGAATATCCTCAACCGGAGTCACCACCCGCGCGGCGGCCGCGGCAAGTGAGCCGGAGGAGTACGACCGGGAGAATATCTCGTCGAACTCCGATACCACTCTGGCATTGTCGACGAAGTCAAAGGAGCGGTCGTTGCGGTTGAAATTCAGTTCATCGATGGTGAACGTCGCGCTCTTCGGGAGGATCAGGTCAGCCAGGCTCCCAAGTTCTTCCACCGTCACCACGCCGTCAGAATCGCCTTCTTTAGGCTCTTCGCTCTCTGCCTCCTCGTGGGGCTGTACCTGTGCTGCACCGGTCCTCTCCCTCTCCGGCCATTCTCTCAGCCGGTTGAGGATATCCGCAGGGACTGATATCTGGGGTGGGGATACCGGCAGATCCGTTTCTGCCGCAGAGGTATCGGCCGGTGTCGGGGGTTCTGCCTGTGCATTTCTGGTTTCTTCCTCCTCCGGCCACTCTTTCAGCCGATCGAGGATATCTATGGGAGCAGGTTCTGCGGCCCTCTGCACAACCGGGACCGGTTCGTTATCTTTCAGTCTGTCAAGGATATCCGCGGGGGCTGACTTCTCGGGTGAGGATATCGGCAGATCCGTCTCCGTGAGGGGGGCATGCATCTCAACCGGCGGAGCGGCCGCCGTCCTGCCGCTTCCTGAACCGTTCACATCGATCCGATCGAGGAGTGCCATGACGGGGTCTTTCTCAGTGGGTTTATGCGGTTCAGCAGAACTGCCCAGCCTTGCCACCGCATCGATGAGTGAACGGATATCTGCACTCTGTTCTGCCTGTAAAGACGATGATTCCGGCTGTTTATGAGGGACCTGCTTCTCAATCGGGGGGTTGACCGAGGGCTCTCCGCTGCTTTCCGGGCTCTTCTCACCAAGCCGATTAAGGAGCACCCGGACAGGATCTTTCTCGGCTGGTTTGCGCGATTCGGCGGAACTGCCAAGTTTTGCAACCGCATCGATGAGTGAACGGACGTCTGTGCTCTGTTCAGTCTCTGGGGG
>JAAZGM010000129.1 GCA_012511245.1 Methanomicrobiales archaeon
AAAAAAAGGTTGGCGGATCAGGCGGGGCCGGGAGGCTGCTGTTTTCCTTCCAGCGCTCCCCTGATCTGCGAGGACAGCTGCTCAAACCTGCTCTGCAACGCCTTCTCCTGTTTCTCAAGCGACTTGATGCGGAGATCGAGCGTCTCGATGCGCTCGTTCAAGGATGCAAGCACCTGTTCCTTGCTCTTCTGCATCATGACGCTGCCGACGCTCGTGAAGACCGTTGCATCCTCAGGGACATCGGCAAGGTCTTCGACCGCGCGCCTGGCCTCGCGGATCGTCATCTCATACTGTGCTTTCTGCGATACCACAGTCTGGAGCTGCTGCTGCATCTGCTGAAGCATCGCCAGCTGGTTCTGCACTTTTGGCGGGATGTTTTCCATATTTATCTACTCCTCAGGTGGGATGAAGACCGATAATAGTATCTCAAGTGGCAGGCAGCAGCCTCGCTGGCCCTCTGCCCTTTCTCTACATGATAGGGGCGTGAAGCCCTTAAAGTGTGAGGGTTCAGCGCCCGGTGCCGATGCCCCTATGCAGATACGCCGGGCGGGACGGCAACCTCTCGCATCTCGACCGCTATGGTGATCAGCCGGAGCCAGGTGTTCAAGGCCGCCCTGAGTGCGGGTATATCGGTTGCACTCAGATCGAGGATGAGCGTATCGTCGCCTTCAAGCCTGACCCGGACGGATGACCGATCGCCCACATCCCCCATCTCCTGGTAGATGGAGAGGTAAAGGGCGCGGGCGTCAGGCGTCGTGAACCGGAAGGCCGCGGTGTGTGTCACGAGGCCACCTTCAGGGTATAGCGCCTTCGCTGTGTTCCGTCAAAGACGATCCGGTGCTCCGTAAGGGACTCACCGGCAAACACGGTATCGGCGTGATCCTTGAGCGCCATGTATACCGGGCGATCCGAGACGAAGAGTCCGCGGGCGATCGCACCGGTCCGCTCTTCGACGGCAAACGTCCGTACGCGGATCTCTGCTGCCAGCTCTCCGCCGCCATATACCAGGATCAGAAAAAAAGGACCGGATTTCGAGACGATCAAAACCGACTCATCAAGAGAGAAGAGGTCACCCATCCCCGCTTTCCCGCGGGTGACGTATCCGGCTCCGATCGAGAACGCCATATCCCGTGCAAGGGTGCGTATCTCAGGGGCCGGTTTACGCGACGTCGTGACGACCGTCATCGAGCCTTCAGATCTTTTATTCCAGCTCCGCGTTCCTTGAAGAGGATGCGGTGCCCGCAGTAGGGGCAGCGTATATTGACGTCAATCTCCACTTTCTGTTTACAGCGAGCGCACTTATAGGCAGCCACGACTGATTAACCCTCCCTCTGCAGCGACCGCTCGATGCTCCGCGCGGCGATGCGCATTGCCGGGGTCTCCGGGACATAGCTGCCGCCGGCGAACTTGAACCCGCACTTGCGACACGTCCAGATACCCGTTCCCTCACGCTTGACCGCTTCCTGGTCGCAGCGGGGGCACGTATGCTTCGCGCGGGAGACTGTCTCTATCTGGTTGATCCTCTTACGGATAAACCGGCCATACCTCGGACCAAAACGTCCGGAACTTCCGACTACCCTGCCCTTCGCACGCTGTTTGCGACTTGCCATTTCGCGTACCTCTTGTATGTCCTCTTATTTTTGTTTTGTCGATTAATATAGTTACTTACGACACCCGTTCGACAATCCGGGTCTCCGCGTTTCCCCTGGTGATCTTGTTCACCAGGTCGTAGAACTCTTCCTGGACACCTGCCGGAATCCTGACGACCGCGATCCACGATCCATCCTTCTGCCACTCATCCCGTTCAAGCGTTCCCGCGGTCGCGATCTCGTACGCCCGTGCGGTGTAGTCTGCAGGGATCTTCACGGCGATCCGGATCTCCTCAAACCGGATGGGAAGGAGCGGGCGGAGCGCCTTGACCACCTCTTTGACCTGCTCCTCGACGGACTTGAAGGGATCGATATTCACCCTTGCCTCTTCCATCGCAAGCTGGATACGCTGAGGGGGGTGCGGGTACCCCGACTGCGGATTGACGGCGTTCCTCGCGATGAACGTGATGACACGGTTCCGCTTCTCCGCGATGAGGTTGCGGCGCTGCTCCGCCGTGAGCTGGATCTCGCCTTTTTTGATGATCTTGAGTGCTGCCGGCTCAAACTCGGTCGTCTTGAAGACCTTCAGGAGGGCCTCATCAGAGGCCCGCTCGGCATGGGCGGCGTTTGAGAAGATGGAGTCGGCAGCAACGACATCCTCAAGATCGACCTCCTCGCCCTGCCGGATGCGCATGGCCTGGTTGGGGTCGACGAGGAGTTCAAACCGCTCTCCATAGCTCTCAAGCCGCGCCACTACTGCCTGGTCAAGGGGGATCATACGGATGACGCTCACTCTTCGAACTGGTCGACGTACGTCTTTACCTCGTCTTTCTCCAGCTTCCGGAACTCCCGGGTCTCGATAGAGACAAGACCGATCTCAATGGCGCTCACGTCGAGTTTGCCTTCCGTTGCAGCATGCAGAGCCTTGATCCCGAGCCCGATGGCACCGGCAAAGTCGGCGTCCTCCTGGTACTCGTCCTCAAAGACCTTCATGACCGCAGGCCGGCCGGTTCCGATGCCGGTCGCCTTGTACTCGAGCAGCGTGCCGCTCGGATCGGTCTCGAAGAGCCGGGCCTCCCCGTCGCTGACTCCTGCGATCAGGAGGGCGGTCCCGTAGGGGCGAGCGCCGCCGAACTGGGTGTAGGTCTGCATGTGATCGCAGAGCTTCTTCGCGAGAATCTCGACGTTGATCGGCTCGTTGTAGGAGACGCGGTTGATCTGCGCCTCGACTCTTGCCCGATCCACAAGGGACCGCGCATCGCCGACGAGGCCGGAGGATGCAACGCCGATGTGCGCGTCGATCTTGAAGATCTTCTCGATAGATACGGGTTCAAGAAGACGGGACGTCACCCTCTTATCAACGATCAGCACGACACCTTCCCGGCACTTGATACCGACGGCCGTTGTACCTCGTTTCACTGCCTCTCTGGCGTATTCGACCTGGTAAAGCCTTCCGTCCGGGCTGAACACCGTGATCGCCCGGTCATATCCCATCTGATATTGTGGTTGCATTATCGTTCCTCCAAATCGGCTTCGGTGAAAAAGAATGACTTCTGATGCTTAATACCTTTTTCAACCAAATCAACCTTTTGACGCGGATAGCGATAGGCCGTGAAATAGGTTTCCCCAATCTTCACGCCCTCATCCATAGAGAGGTGCCGTATCGGTCTCATCCGGCGTCGCAGGGCATGGATCGTTCCCGAGACGGCGACCGTCCGGAGCGCGATCCGTTCATCGGCAGCTGTGGTGACCGTTGCAAGCGCGGCGGCGATATCCTTCTCGGTTCCCCGCCGGCACCGGACAATGGCGTACCCCTCTTCGCAGAAGACCACCGCAGGTTGTGCAAGGCCTGCGGCCGCATCACCGAGGAGCGAGGTCACGGCCTCGATGACCGCGAGGTACACCTGTTTCTGATCTACCCGTGCCCCGCAGGGGTGAATTCGCACAAGGATGTAACGCCGCTTCGTCCGCATCGCCGGTGGTCGCGGCCTCATTCGACCACCCTCACAGGCTGGTGCGGTTCGATGATCTGTCCGATGGTCGAGAGCGCCTCGGTCACTTCCGCTCCGGTCATGCCGAAGAGCGCACAGAGGCCGCGGATATCGCGAACCGATCGCTGCCCGAGTATCGAGCAGGCATCGGATGATATCGTCAGCAGAAAGCCGTATCGTCGTTGCAGCGAGAGGATATCCGCATACTGCTGCAACACCCTCTGGCGTTTTGTCCCGCGAAAGTGGATGATGGGCGCCATCGAGATATCCACCGCCACGCCCTGCTCTGCAGCCGTCCGCGCAGCGACATGATCGAAGGCGTTTCTCCGGGCGGCATGAATGCTTCTGACGACGTTCACCTCTTTTATGGAGACGACTGCCCGGTTGAAGGCGGCGTCTCCGGCATCGACGTAGACGACATCGGCCCGCCGGACGGCGGGGTCACGCACCCTCTTCAAAACCTCTTTTATCGACGTGGCGCCGATCGCGGCTCCCTGGAGAACCTCGATGCTGGATGGCTGACATACGGCATCTCCGATAACGACGACGCTATCGAACCCGAGTTCCCCCGCTTCGAGCGCCATTCGCGCAACTGTCGAGTCACCGGCAGGATAGGGATGCATACCGGCATCTGTGATCTTCATCGTGAGCAGGCCGTATAAAAAAAAGGATTATTTATTTGCCGCGGTTCGCGTGAGACCGGATGCTCGGGCGGGTTTTTTCGGTCCCGCGCCCGCGTGTCCGCATCCCGCGCCCCTTGACGCCGGCAGAGGTCTTGCCACGCTCTGCCCGGCCCCGCTGAGTCGGGTTCGCGATCCACGCAAGGTTGCGGTCGCTCCTGATCGACGGGTGGTGCCCATCGACCATGATGACCTCGAACCACCTGGAGCGGCCGTCCTCTCCGACCCAGTAGGAGTTCAGGGCCTCCATGTTCGGGAACTTGCGGGATGCGCGCTCCTCGGCCATGCGCTGCAGGCTCTTTGCCGGGGTCATCCGGCGCATACCCATGCGCGCAGTCCTGCGCCCACGGGTGTACCGGGGTTTTCTCCGGCCGCCGCGGCGGACCTTGACCCGCACGACGACGATCCCCTGTTTTGCCTTGTATCCGAGCGACCGTGCCCGGTCGATCCGGGTCGGGCGTTCCACGCGCACAATACTCCCTTCGCGCCGCCAGACCTGGAGCCGCTCCCAGAGGAGGGCTTTCACTTCTGACTGGTCGGGCCGTTTCCATGCCTCGCGTACGTAGGCATACATCGATTTTGCCATGTCTTAGATCACCTCAGGTTCAGCGTTTCCGCCACATTCCTTTTCGGGACGTATCCCGTGGTTCCTAACAGGTTGACGGGAGCAGGGATAAAGGATTGCTCTCGCTGCCCCGGCCTGCAGGAGAGCCTATACCCCTTTGCGCTTCTCCACAACGCGGATGGCATCCATCCGGGTGACCGGATACTGCCCGTTCTCATCTTTCTCCGCCGATTTGACCATATCCCATATGGTGAGAAGGGCGGCTGAGACGCCGGTGAGCGCCTCCATCTCTACGCCCGTCCTCCCGTAGGACTTCACGCGGGCAATCGCCTCGATGTAGCCGTCGCCCTCTTCGAACTCGATCGTGATACCCGCAAGCGGTATGGGGTGGCACATGGGGATGAGGCGCGGCGTATCCTTCACCGCGAGGGTTGCTGCCACCCGTGCGGTCGCAAGCACGTTGCCTTTGACCGCGGTTCCCTCCCGGATGGCGCGGAGCGTCTCGCTCCGGAGGTAGATCCTGCCGCTCGCAACCGCTTCCCGGACGACCTCGGTCTTTCCCGAGATGTCCACCATCTGTGCGCGGTCGTTCTCAATATGGGTGAAGACCGGGGTCTTGCCGTGTTCGCCGGACTCGCTCATCTGCATCGCAGGATATCTTCTCTCTTCGGGAATAAAAGAAGGCGGCTCAAGGCAGGTCAGTCGGGTGCAGGGGGCAAAAAGAGGATCTCGGGGATACCGTCGAGCATGTCGGTCGCAAGCATGCCGTTTCCCCGTCCCTCTGCGGCGAGCATGCCCGCCCTGCCGCAGACATATGCGGCGAGAGAGGCTGCCTCGAACGCGGGGAGATGACAGAAGAGCGCACCCACAACACCGGCGAGCAGGTCGCCCGTCCCGCCGACGGTCATGGCGGGGGTGCCGGTCCGGTTGAACCTGACCCGTGAACCGTCCGATATGACGTCGACCGGGCCCTTGAGGAGGATGGTTCCGGCGGTCGCCGCGGCCTTCACGGACCGGCCGCGCGCGACGAGGTCCGTCGGGGGCTCTGCTCCGGTCATCCGGGCGAACTCGCCTGCATGCGGGGTGTAGATCGTCTCCTTCGCCGCTGGAAGGGGTTTGGCGAGCGCATCGGCATCGAAGACCGCCCGTTTCGCTGCCTCCGCAACGGCCAGGATGACATCGTGGCTCTCCCTCCCGGCGCCCATGCCGCAGACGACGGTGTCCGCCCGGTCGACGAGAGGGAGGATCGTCGCGAGGTGGTCGGCGGTGATCGCCTTTCCTTCCAGGCGCTCGTAGATCAGGTCGGGTGCGGGGATGTAGGCAGGCGAAGCCACCCGCACGATGTCGGCACCGGCGCGGAGCGCTCCCAGCGCCGCGATGTAGGGCGCCCCCTGGTAGGGCCCGCCCCCGACGACGAGCACCTCCCCGCCGGCGCCCTTATGAGCCTTTGATCCCTTCGGCGGGATGAGCGTGAGGTCGCCGGGGCCGGTGAAGATCTCCGCCTCGAACGGGATGCCGATGTCCACGACGTCCGCGCCCTCCACCTTCGGGCGGTGGAAGGAGACGATCCGGCTCGCGCGGATGCCGGGGGTAGGGATATCGACGGCGATGATCGGAGCGCTGTTCGTGTTTGCCCGGGCGACGAGAGATGCAAACGGCTCCCGCACCGCGCCCGATGCCCCGGTGCCGAGCATCGCGTCGACGATGACGTCGGCATCGTCGAAGAGGCGGGAGAGCGTCTCGACGTCCGCTGCGCACCGGACAGTGTGGAGGGCGACCGAGCAGTGCCGGAGGAGAGCAAGTTGTGTGGCGGCCGAGGGGGTCGTCGTGCCGCAGTCGGGGTAGACGACGTCAACCGAGTCGAGGTGCTGGAGGTAGCGGGCCGCCACCATCCCGTCGCCGCCGTTGTTCCCCCTCCCGCAGAGGACGAGAACGCGGGAGGGAGTGCGGGAGAGAACGGCGTCCGCGACCGCCCGCCCGGCGCTCTCCATCATCAGGAGCGATGGGTAGCCGAGTGCAACGGCGTTCCCCTCGACCGCTCTCATCCGGCCGGCATCGATGACGCCGGTCTCCAGAAACTCCCGCATATCGCCTGTCCGCATGCTCCTCCCTCCGGGGTGTTGTCTGATTGGTGCTATGGTTATATGATCTTAGATACCTTTTGAAAAGTGGGGGAAACTGGATCGTGAGATTGCCCCCCTGTAGCCCCCACCCCACCCGCGCTTCGCGCTCCTCCCCCGCCCCTCAGGGGCGGGGGCAGTGCGTGGCGATAGTCAGTGGGTATTCGTGTACGGTTCTTCTTCGGGGATCTCCCCCTAACAGTGGGCTGTGGGGTATCGCCCTCGGGGGCGGGGGCAGTGCGTGGCGATAGTCAGTGGGAATCCGTGTACGGTTCTTCTTCGGGGATCTCCCCCTAACAGTGGGCTGTGGGGTATCGCCCTCGGGGGCGGGGGCAGTGCGTGGCGATACCCACGCGAAAGCCGCACATGGGTTTGCGCGGTCAAACAGGGCGTGGGCCCTTCCCTCACAGGCTCCTGCCTGCATCCACTCCTCGAACGTCGTCAATCCCTCACACTCCCATGCCTTATTGACATTCTACGACGCACTACTATGGAGATGGGCCTCGAGAACGATCTGCGGCGAGCGGCGGATATCATATGCGGTGCGGAGTCGGTGACGATCATCTCCCACATCGATGCCGACGGCATCAGCACGGAAGCGATCCTCGCGCAAGCACTCGCCCGCGAGGGCATACCGTATACGTCCGTCTTCGTCCGCCAGCTCGAACCGATGGCGATGCGTCATATCCCGAAGGATGGCTCCCTGAAACTCTTTGCCGACCTCGGGGCGGGTCAGCAGAGCCTCCTCTCGGAACATAACCTCTCCGCCGACGAAGTCCTGATCCTCGACCACCACGTCAGCCAGCCCTGCGGCACGGCCTACCTCCAGGTGAACTGCCTCGATCACGGCATCACCCGGATGAGCGCCGCCGGCGTCGCCTACCTGGTCGCAAAGGCGATCGATTCCACAAACATCGACCTTGCGAAGCTCGCCGTCATCGGGAACGTCGGAGATATGATGGCACGCGAGAACTGCGGGCTGGTCGGCCCGGCACGCAAGATCGTCCAGGACGGCGTGGAGTACGGCAACATCCTCGTGCGCGACCGCGATCTGAACTGCTACGGGACGTCCACCCGCCCGATCCACACCTGTCTCGGCTACTGCGACGACCCCTACATCGACGGAATATCGAACAACCCGAACGCTGCACTCCGGTTCCTTGAGAGGCTCGGCGTCGAACTGAAGAACCCACGGGGCGGGTGGCTCGTCTGGGAAGAGCTCCCGTTCGACGACCGGCGCACGATCGTCAGCGCTCTTGCCCAGCAGCTCATCGCCCACGGGAGGGGGACCGACCGCCTCCTCGCCGAGACCTACATCTTCCCTGACGAACCGGAACGCACGCCGCTCCAGAACGCTTCCGAGTACGCCACCCTCCTGAACGCCTGCGGCCGGTGGGCAAAACCCGGGGTCGGGAGCAGCATCTGCCACGGGGAGCGCGGAGAAGCCTACCGCGACGCGGAACGGATGCTCGCCCACCACCGGACGATCATCCGCGACCTGCTCCAGTACATCCTTGAGTCGGGCGTGACCGAACTCTCGCATCTCCAGTACATCCACACCGGCGACCGGTTCCCCGACACCATCGTCGGGATCGGGGCAGGGATGGCGCTCTCCAAACTGAACTGGAAGAAGCCCATGATGGTGCTCTCCGCGATGGTGGACGAACCGGAGATGACGAAGGTCTCGATGCGGACGAACGAGTGGGCGCTCGCCCGCGGGGTCGACCTCCAGGAGGCGCTCGTCGAGGCGGCGGCAGAGGTCGGCGGTGCAGGCGGCGGGCACCGGATCGCTGCCGGAGCATTCATCCCCCACAATACAGAAGAGGAATTTATCGATGGTGTCAACCGAATACTCAAACGACAGTTCGCTCAAGCGGATCAGGACGATTGCTGACTTCCAGTTCGGCGCCGGGGCAGGAGATGCGGTCTTCCCCGACGAGTGCGCCTTCCAGTTCTCAACGACCGGGAGGATCCGCCAGGTGCGCCTCGGAAAGGAGAGGCTTGCGACTGTCAGGGCGCAGGACGGTCGCCTGACCCTCGGGATCGTTGGAGCAGCGCGTCTTGCCGCCCATCTTGCTCCCCCGGCCTACCGGGTCGTGGTGCAGGAGGATGTGGCGCCGTTCGTCGCGGACGGAAAGAATGCGATGGCAAAACACGTCATCGCCGCCGACGAGGGTATCCGCCCGGGCGACGAGGTGCTGGTGGTGACCGGCGCCGATCTGCTCCTCGCCACCGGTGCGGCGCTGCTCTCCGGTCGGGAGATGCTGGCATTTAATTATGGTGTAGCGGTAAAAGTACGGCAGGGAAGGGGATCCGAATGTTTCCAGGAAAGATAAACCCAAAAAAGATGAAGCAGATGATGAAGCAGATGGGCATGGAGATGGAGGAGATCGAGGACGTCGAGAAGGTCGTCATCTACACGCCCGCGGGAAACTACGTCTTTGACAGTGTCCAGGTCGTCGCGACCACCATGCAGGGGGTCACCTCCTACCAGCTCACGGGAGATGCCCGGTTCGAGGAGGCCGTCCCGGATATCCCTGATGACGATGTTGCCCTCGTCGCATCGCAGACCGGGGCAACCGAGGAGACCGCACGGGCGGCGCTCGTCGAGACCCGCGGCGACATCGCCGAAGCGATCCTGAAACTCGCGCAGCAATGATCGAGAACGGCGAACGCCTCCTGCTCGTCGGCGAGGATCGCGAGTACTTCGTGACGGCGGGCGAGAACCGGTTCTCCACCGACCGGGGGATGATCGATCTCGGGACCCTCGTGGGCATGAACCCCGGAGACGAGATCCGGACTCACCTCGACATACCGTTCACCGTGCTGCGTCCCCGGCCGACCGACTTCTTCGTCCACGCAAAACGGAGCGGTGCGCCCATGCTCCCGAAGGACATCGGGATGGTGATCGCCTACACGGGGATGAACCGCGACGACTGCGTCCTCGATGCCGGAACCGGGAGCGGTGTCGCCGCGATCTACTTTGGGAGCATCGCCCGGAGCGTGAAGACCTACGAGGTGCGCCCGGAGTTCGCAAAACTCGCGGAGAAGAACATCAGAAACGCCCGTCTCGATAACGTCGAGGTGGTCGCTGCCGATATGCTTGACGCGGCCGGCGAGTTCGATGTCGTCCACCTCGACCTCACGATAACGCCGGCGCACGTAGAGCATGCCTTCTCGCTCCTCTCGCCCGGCGGCTATCTCTCCTGCTACACGCCGTTCCTCGAGCACACGTTCGTCACGCTCGATGCCGCGGCGCCGCTCTTCCGCGACGTCCACTGCTACGAGTGCATGGAGCGGGAACTGACGCGCTCCGCCCGGGGAACCCGGCCTTCGACCAGAGTCGGCCACAGCGGCTACATCACGGTCGCACGAAAATAGGGGTTAATACTCCTTCAACGGGTGTTCCCACCCGGTGTAGCCACAGTAGATGCAGCAGTCCCCGTTGCAGTGTTTGCACTTCTGCGGAGGCTGCGGCACCATCACGGTACCTTTTTTGTTGCAGTACATGCACCCGGCCCCTTCGCAGTGGCAGCAGACCTCAGGTGCGTACTCTACGTTCTCTTCCGACATGCGCTTTTACTCCAGGAATAGTATGAGGTGGGCGAAGGTGACAAAGGTTGTCATGAGGGTAGGGGCACACCTGAAAAAAAAGGTATTTAGGTGGTGTGCAGCGAACCATTATTATGGAGAGAAGGAAGGCAGAACGATCCGGGCGCGGGCGCCCGGGTTAAAAGCCCCGGAAGGAACCACACGATGTACCACATTATCTCAATCCGCGATTTTGAGAGGAACGATCTTGATTACCTGCTTGATCGGGCAGGAGAGTTCGATACCGGCAAATACCAGCCCGGGATGCTTGACAATAAACTCGTAGCGCTTCTTTTCTTTGAGCCCAGCACCAGGACAAGGATGTCGTTTGCGACGGCCATGGCCCGGCTTGGCGGGAAGTCGATCAGCGTCGATTCAGTGGAAGCAAGCTCCATCGTCAAAGGAGAGACGCTCGCAGATACCATCCGGGTGATAAGCAGCTACGTGGACGCTATCGTGCTCCGCCACCCAAAAGAGGGGGCGGCGCGGCTCGCGAGCGAGTTCTCCTCGGTGCCGGTCATCAACGCCGGCGACGGCGCGGGGCAGCACCCGAGCCAGACGCTGCTCGACCTCTACACCATCAGGCAATCGATGCCGGTCGATGGGATCAACGTCGGGCTCCTCGGGGATCTCCGTTACGGGAGGACGGCGCACTCGCTCGCGCTTGCTCTCTCCCTCTACGGTGTCACGCTGCACACGATTGCGCCGAAAGGGCTTGAGATGCCGGCGAGCATCACCCTTGAACTCAGGGAGCGCGGTATGGAGGTCATCGAGCACCCGAACGTCGAAGAGGCGGTCAAGGAACTCGATGTCCTCTACGTCACGAGGATCCAGCGCGAACGGTTCCCGGACTCGGCATCCTACTACAACGTCGCGTCAAGTTACCGGATAACAACCGACCTGCTCGACGGCGTGAACGATCACCTGATGATCCTCCACCCGCTCCCGCGCGCGGGAGAGATCGACCCGGCGGTGGACTGCACACCATACGCGCGCTACTTTGAACAGGCGAGGAACGGCGTCCCGGTCAGGATGGCGCTCCTTCATGAGGTGATGAAGTGACCAGAAAAGATCCATCGGGAGGGCTGATCATCAGCCCCATCAAGAACGGCACCGTCATCGACCATATCACCGCCGGCGAAGCACTGAACGTGCTCCGGTTCCTCGGCATCACCGGATCGACGCGAGAATGCCTGAGTATCGCGACGAACGTCGAGAGCAAACGGATGGGGACGAAGGATATCGTCAAGGTAGAGAATCGCGAGCTCTGCACGGAAGAGGTCGACCGGATCGCCCTGCTTGCGCCGCATGCGAAGATCAACATCATCCGGGACTACAAGGTCGTAGAGAAGATGGGCGTGGAGATCCCCGAGATCCTCAGGGGCGTGGTCAGGTGCCCGAACCCGGGATGCATCACGAACACGAACGAGCCTGTCGCGAGCGCGTTCGAAGTGCTCGATAAAGGGCTGCACTGCCTCTACTGCGACTGGTTGATCAAGGACAATATCGCAAACCACATCATCTGATCAACCGTCCGTGCCGGTCGATCTCCCCCCGGCAGATCCGGGTGCTCGAGATCCGCCGGCCGTCCTCGGCGAGGACGCATGAGATCTCATGAAGATCCACCTTTCTCCTCCCGCGTTCACGCCGGAGTTCGTTGATCTCCACGGCGACCGGGAAGGTCTCTTCGGAGACGACGAGGATATCGAAGTCTGTGCCGAGAGCACTGCCGTAGCGGTCGGTGAGCGGTTCGACCTTCCATGTCGCGGTGTAGCCGTGTTCGCGAATAAATGATGTGATGTTCTCAAGCCGTTTTTCATAGGTGCGGACAGGGTGCACCTTGGCACCGGCGAACTCGTCGGTCGTCAACCCGATGACTACCTCCCCATCCGGCCCGGCGAGCTCGAAAGAGCGGGAGAGGAGTTTTCGATGCCCGGCGTGCAGGGGATCGAACGTCCCCCCGACCATCACTTTCATCCAGAGGCGTTGGCCGTGAGGTGTTTTATGGGTAGTGATCGGCGGTGGCGGCTCGATGGGACGGCATGGGCTCCCGGGATGCTGAGTTCAACTACCGTTGATGGGTACGTGATAAGACCGGGTTTGTCCATCCTTTCACAGGGATGAGAGCTCAGTTTCGGGTTTGTGGGGCATCCTTACCCCGGCCAGCCATGGGTGAACGGGGCGTAGATAATCCCGCCGGGCGGGGTCGCCTGACCGCTGCGGTGGGGTGAAATCCCTGTAGCGTCCCTGTATGCACAGTTCCTGTGCGTCTTCACCGGAAAGAGTGAGATAACCCCATTCGGGTGCTTTTTTAGCCGGTTTTTCATCAGGTGACTTCCGAACCCCACCGTGCGCCCTCCGGTATACGGGTACAGGAGGGATAGGCCGGCATAACCCCTGATCTGCTATCAATCGGTTGTAATTAATCTACATCGGGATATCAGGCACTCAGATCCAGCCAGAATGTTTGGAAACAGGATTTTTGTGACTATAGTGCCTGCGTTACCGCCCGAACAGTGCGCCGGATCCCGTATGAATTCTACAACCCCGGGAATGACTTTTTGCGCCTCACAGGACTCTTCAGCCGATGTGAAGAAACGGTATTATCCCGGAGTTTCTGCGCCTATATTGAGTTTCCGAGACAGTTTATGGCGCTGGATCACTGACGTGCGGCCGGTTGCAGATTCAGGATATCACACCGGGTGCGGATATGCATCCCCACCGTTTTCGGTAAACTCTGTTCCCCTCACACGATGGGTTTCGGCAGACCCCGGGGGAAGAGGGCGGCCGCCCTATCCCGGGGCACCTGAGATATTCTAATGTATGTTCTGGTGAAACCTAACAACTGAACTACGATGACAAATCACCCGGTAAAAAACATGATGCGGCTGATGGCGACCAAGATCAGGACGATTGCGGACGTAATGTCTGATGACGAGATCGATGCGTTCCTCGCCGAGATCCTGAATGCAAACCGCGTCTACACCATGGGCGCCGGGCGCTCCGGGCTTGTAGCGAAGTCGTTTGCCATGCGCCTGATGCACCTTGGACTCTCCGCGTTCGTCGTCGGAGAGACCGTAACCCCGGCCATGAAGCCGGGAGACGTCATTATCGTCTTCTCCGGATCCGGCGCGACCAAGACGGTTGCGGATATCTCGGAGACCGCAAAGGAGATCGGCGGGAGGCTCTGCCTCATCACCTCGAAGCGTGACTCGCGGATCGGTCGTATCGCCGACTGCATCGTCATCATCGAGAGCCAGCGGGACAAAGTGGCCGACGAGTCTGCGGAGTTCGAGATCCGGCAGATGATGGGGGAGCACAAATCGTTTGCGCCGCTCGGCACCATCTTCGAGACGACCGCGATGGTCTTTGCGGACGCGATCATATCCCGGTTGATGGAGATCACCCAGTGCCGCCCCGAGGATCTCCAGTTCCGCCACGCGAACATCGAGTGAGGGAGTCATGAACGAACACAGATATGCCGCCCGGGTCAGGGGGGTGGAGATGTCGGGCATCCGCAAACTCTTCGAGGCGGGAGGGCCGGATGCGATCAACCTCGGCATCGGGCAGCCGGATTT
>JAAZGM010000130.1 GCA_012511245.1 Methanomicrobiales archaeon
GCAGTAATTTTTGCATATCGGCACACCCCCCGGGCTGCTGGAAAACAGTAGGGTGGTTTTATTCCCGGCTGTTCCCTGCAGAATCACGGTGATTCACTGCATGCATATCCCTGCATATAAAGTGTTCTCCCCGGGATCTGTCGGGCAGAGGTGGAGGTCGGTATCTGAGATCAGGCAGCGGAAACAGCACCGCCGATAGTTATGGATCGAAGAACTGAAAAATGCCGTCCGGGGGGAGTGAACCCGCCCCCTCCAGCAGGTTTACCGCTCGAAACGGCGTTCCCAGTAGGGTGTATACCCGTAATGGCTGTACATCCCGGTGAGCCACTCGCGTTCGGTGGTCGTCGGCCAGCTGCTCTTATCGAAACCCGGCGCATTCTCCAGCCGTTCTTTGGGCACATCGAGAATAAAGTGGTTATCGGCTGCGTTGTACGCGAACGCCTCCCAGGGGATGGCGAAGAGTTTATCACCGAACCCTAGAAAACCGCCGAACGAGAGAGCGGCATAGGCAATGCAGCCTTCGCTGATGTCGATCATGACATCCTTGATGGTTCCGAGGTTTTCGCCTGCAGGGTTTCTCACCGCGACATTCTCAAGATCCCTTCCCCGAACAATATTCCGTATCTCTATCTGTGTGACAGTTCCTTGCATGAGTATCTCATCTCCTGGTTTGTGGAACACGCTCTGTCCCACAGCAAGGAGGTCAATACAGGCCGTGTAGTATTTAATTGTTGTGGAAATATATTCCATCAGCTATATAATGCGACCATGGCACTTCCCGGGAGATGCCGCCTTCTCCGGGCAGTTGGAGAGTCGTCCTGTCCGATCCCCCATCCACCGCTCTAACTCCTGAGTAACCGGACGTGCTTTTCGTATACAGTCGGTGGCTGATCTCAGTAGATTCAGGCTGTATCCCAACTCTTGTTCCCTGGAACATGAGCGGTGCCCGGCCCGTTCCAGGAGAAAAACCTCTCCCATCAGCCCCGCTCTTCGGGGCAGGCACTGGCGATATCAGATGGACAAAACTTCGCTGCCGCTTGCCAGCCTAAAAAAAGTAAGAGCGAGGAGGATCACTCCCCGGACTCTTCCATCTCTTCGGATTCAGCAGCCTCGACAACCTCGGGCGCTGCTTCCGGTTCCTTCGGGCGGGATATCGTCTCTTTCATGACGACGTCGTTGATATCTGCGTAGTTCTCGAATATCTCACGGACAAGGGTGCCCCGCCAGACCATCCAGCGCCGGTCGTACGTGATCGCGGGCGGGAGCGTCAGTTCAGCCACACCATCGGCGATGCTGATACCGATATCGGTTCTGCCCGAGAAGAGCTTGATGAGACCCTTGATCTGCTCCACCGGATCCTCGATCTTCTCAAGGACGGCGTAGGAGTAGTTCAGGGTTTTACCGGCAAGCGGGTGGTTGAAATCGACGACCGCGCGTCGTCCGATGACATCGACGACGGTACCCTCGCTGCCCTCAACCTCAATCCGCATCCCCCGCACCGGCTTCTCCCGGAACTGCGTAACGGGAACAGATCTGACATGCTGCTCATCGTGCGCCCCAAACGCTTTTTCGGGTGGGATCTCGACCTCACCCTCGGCGCCGACCTCTTTGCCCATCAGCTCATCCTCAAGGCCGATGATGATGTGGTGGCTCCCCAGGCGGACGGTGACAGGACCGTACTCCGCCCGCGGGTTGTAGATCCCCTCTTCCTTTGCGTTCTCCTCATCCGTAGTATCGAAGATATTCTCACCGGCGCGGCCGGTGTATCTGAGCCTGATAAAGTCTCCTTCCTGAAGTGCCATTCCATTCACCTTGAATAGCGGATGCGCCACGGTCATGGTGCGCCTCCCGCACCAGCCCGCCGCATGCCTGCGTCTTGTTGTTCCATTTTATTTGGATGGAATGGTATTTATACTGTCTATCGAAAACCCCGGAACAGGATCATGGACGAGATACAGCAGCAGGCCGGCGGGGCCTCATACGCTCCCTCCCCTCCAGAAGAGTTCTCCGGCAGGCAGGAGGAACTCAGGTGTCTCCTGACCATCCTTTCGCAGGCGGAGGAACAGGGGCGGGCAGTGATGATCTCAGGCCCATCAGGCATCGGGAAGAGCTCGCTCCTGAACCGGCTTGCATACGAGGTGCAGGAACGTTCCGGCGGGCGGCAACCACCCCTCCTCGGGGCGGAGGTCTTCGATCTCCCGGGGATGATCTTCTCGGCGTTCCGGGAGTTGTTGAACGAGCTCAGGCGATCCGGGGCATCTGTAAGGTGGGAGAGCAGTCCCGGCGGCGAGGGCATGAGAGAGGCCGTCCGGTATGCTGAGGACGTCTTTGAGAAATACGCCGCCCCGGTGGAGCCGATCGGTCTGTTCCCGAAGGACGGCGAAGAGATCATCGGCATCTTTTCCCGGGCGCCCGAAGTCGGATACGATCGCGTATATCAGGCGTTCGAGGAACTGCTCACGGAGCTCGGAAGGGAGGCGAGCATGGTCGACCGTGTTGCAGCGGTCCTCGTAGACGACGTCCACCTCGC
>JAAZGM010000131.1 GCA_012511245.1 Methanomicrobiales archaeon
ACCGTTGAAGACCACCTCAACCGGGGTGCGCCCATACCCCCCGTCGACCTGATCATCCGCACCGGGAACGATTGCCGGACCTCGAACTTCCTCCCCTGGCTTGCGAACGGCCATGAGTCGGCCGTCTACTTCTGCGCACCATACTGGCCGGCATTCAGGAAGATCGATTTTCTGCGGGCGATGCGCGTCTACGACCAGCGCATGCGCCTAAAAGAGCGTGCTGCCCGGCAGGCGTGAGGCCGCCGGATCACTTCCCGAACCGGCGCGCTCTCGACTGAAAATCCCGGAGAGCCCTGAGGAAATCCACCTTCCGGAGAAGCGCCCAGTTGACGTCGAGGAAGAAGAGTTCGGAATAAACCGACTGCCAGATGAGAAAGTCCGTCAGGTGGTCGCCGCCGGTCTTGATGACGAGATCGGGTTCATACTTGAAGGTGAGGTACGACTCAAGCAGATCCTCATCGACCGATTCCGGTTCCACCCCATCTTCGGCCATCCTTCGCACGCACCCGGCGATCTCCTCCCGCCCGCTCTTTCCTATCGCCACCGTCACATCCATACCCTTGCCGTGGACCTCTTTCTCGTCACGGTAGTGCAGGGTCAGGTGCGCGACCGAGGATATATCGCGGATCCGCGGGAGACACCGTTCCAGCTGAGCGGGATCGGCTGTGCTGATGTGAAACATGGCCCTCTTGATCCCGAGTTCGCGGCACCACCCGGCAGCAAGAGAGAGGTTGTCCGGTGCATCGAGCATATCCTGCCCGGTGATCATGAAACAGATCTGCTCCGGGAGCGTCCGGAGATCACGGAGGAGGATCTTCTCGTAGAGTCGGTAGATCATGATGTCCACTCCATCAGTGCGGAGAGGGAGAGGGTGTTCAGGATGTCGTCCGGGGTGCACCAGCCCCGGCGTGCCAGCATGATGCCGTAGCGCATGTTTGAGAACTCGCAAGTCCGGTGAGCATCGGTTCCTGCAGCAAGTTTCACTCCCATCTCTTTCGCGCGCTTGATATAAATATCATCGAGATCGAGCCGGTGGGGCGATGCGTTGATCTCAAGAGCCGTTCCCGTCGCCGCCGCCTGCGCCATAACGCGCTCGAGATCGACAGCATACGGCGGTCTTCGGCCGAGCAGGCGGCCGGTGGGGTGGCCTATGATATCGACGTGCTCGTTCTCCATCGCGGTGAGGATGCGCCGGGTCACGACATCCAGATCCTGGGAAAAACCCGAGTGGACGCTCGCCACCACCACGTCGAGGTCGGCGAGAACCCGGTCGGGATAGCCGAGGGTGCCGTCGCTCCTGATGTCCACCTCGCTCCCTGTGAGGAGCTGGCAGTCATGCTGCCGGTTGACCCGCTCGATCCCGGTCTGCTGCCGTTCGAGGTCTTCCGCTCTCACCCGGGAAGAGTGATCGGTGATCGCGATGTACTCATAGCCCCTCGCATCCCCGGCTTCCGCAACATCCTCAAGCGACTGGCGGCCGTCGCTCCATGTGGTGTGGCTATGAAGATCGCCCCGCAGATCGGAGAGATCGACGAGATCCGGGAGGGCATGCCGGAGGGCGAGTTCGACCTCGCCCCGGTCCTCGCGAAGTTCCGGCGGGACCACCTCCATCCCGAGGAACGAAAAGACCTCTTCCTCGCTCGCAAACTCCCGCAACCGCCCGCCCTCAATCTCCACAAGGCCGTCGGGCGTGAGCCGGTAGCCCTGCCCGGCCGCCACCTCGCCGAGCCTCTCCAGGAACCCGGCCGACCCGGTGGCGCAGAGGAGCGCAGAACCATATCGATTGCTCATGGTGAGCCGGGCGTCCACCCCGAGATCGCCGGAGAGGGCCGAGATCCCATCCCGATCCCCGGTAACGACGATCGCAAGCCTGCCGATGGTGCTCACCCCCCGCCGATAACTCCCCGCGACCGTATACCGGTCGCCCGGCAGAACGGCCGCCACCTCCGCGAGCGCTGCATCGGCCTGAGGGCGGGTCATCCGGTCAGGAATCTTCCGGAACTGCTCGATACCGCGCCGGATCGCCTCCTCCTTCTTTGCCCCGAACCCGGGAAGCGTCCTGAGCCGGCGCCCTCTCACTGCACGCTCAAGATCGTCCAGGGTCCGGATACCGAGCCGTTCATAGAGGATATGCAGCGTCTTTGGCCCGATGCCGGGGATACCGAGCAGGTCGACGACCGACCCGGGTATAACCGCCTGGAGTTCCTGTAACCCCTCAAACGTCCCGGTATCGGCGATCTCGCGGATGTCCCTCGCAATCCTCTCTCCTATCCCGGGGATACGGGTGAGTTCCTCCTCGCCGAGCCCGACGACCGGCATGGAGAGGCGGTCGATCTGCCGCGCCGCCCGTTCGTACGCGGCGACCCGGTACCGGTCCTCCCCCGCGATCCCGAGCAGGCTGGCCATGAACGCAAGCCGTTCGGCAACATCCCGGTTCGTGACCTGCCTCTCCGGGCGTCTCATGATCATCGGTCGTCCCCAAAACCATATAGACGTTGGTGATCACGAGGCTCCGGGCTCTCTCCGGGTAAGCACAATCCAAATCCATAAACTTGTAGACGTAATAGAGATGATGATATGCTTCCTTCCACATGCGAGGACTACCTTGAGGCGGTCCTCACAGTCACGGAGAACGGCGGGCAGCCGGCGGCACCAGAGGAGATCGCGGCGGCTCTCGGAACCGGGAGGGAGATCGATGAGACAGTCGTCACCTCCCTGGTCGCAGATGGCTACCTGGAACGGGCCGCGGGCGATACCGTCCGGCTGACCGAGAAAGGTTCTGAGATTGCTGCACAGGTGGCACGAAAACATCGCGTCCTCCAATGCTTCCTGACAGAGACACTCGGGGTCGATGAGGATACTGCAAGCGAAGAAGCCTGCAGGCTCGAGCACGGCATCTCCGACGAGACCATCGATCGACTCTCTTCGTATATAGATGGTGCCCAGTCTCCATCCCGGCATACCAGATGCTGCCAGGTACGGGAACGGCGCTGCTGCAACCCGGATGCTGCCTGCACGCTGCTCGACTGCAAGGAAGGCGATACCGTCCTGGTAGCGATGATACAGCGGCCCGGACGTAACAAGAGGCTCCTCGACCTCGGCATCTTCCCCGGCGAGACCATACAGATCCGGCGCAAACTCCCGAACCTCTCGGTCGTGGTCCGGGTGAAAGGCTGTGATATCGCCATCAGCCCCGAGATAGCGCGATCGATCCTCGTGGAGTCGTGTCCATGAAGTTTGCGCTGATCGGCAACCCCAGCGTCGGCAAATCCCTGATCTTCAACCAGCTCACCGGTCTCGGGGTAGAGGTGAGCAACTACCCCGGGACCACCGTCGAACTGCAGCACGGCAACACCTGTTTTCAGCGTGACATCATCGAACTTGTGGATCTCCCCGGCGTCTACTCACTTGAAGGAGACTCAGTTGAGGAGACCCTGGTCCGCCAGTTCCTGGAGCGGCAGGAGATCGATGCAGTCATCGTAGTGATGAACGTCACGCGCCTTGAGCGCAACCTCTACCTCCTCCTCCAGGTGGCGGAGTACGGCCTCCCGATGGTCGTCGTGCTGAACATGATCGACGAGGCCGCAAAACAGGGGCTTGAGATCGATCCCGGCCCGCTCCATGACCTCCTCGGTGTCGAGGTGATCCAGACGGCGGCGGCACAGGGGAAGAACATCGACCAGATCATACCGGCAGCCCTCGTCGCCCGGAACCCGTCGACGGTCGAGATCCCCTATGACCACCACATCGAGGCAGCCATCCGGAGCCTCGGGAAGGTCTTTGATGTGGACCGGAACGAGAGCGTCCGGGCGCTCCAGGGGTTCGGCGACACCCAGGAACTGCTCGAAGCGGCACAGACGGTCTCGGATGAGATCGAGTCCCGACACCGGATGACGGTCGCCCAGATCATCGCGGCCAACCGGCACAACTTCGCCCGCGAGATCGCCGATCTCACCGTGAAGAAGACGGTGACGTTCCGCGAGACCGATCTCGACAGCATCCTGACGCGGGCCATCCCCGGGATACCGATCCTCATCGGCATCCTCCTCGGGATGCTCTTCTTCGTCTTTATCACCGGATCGTTCCTCGAAGAGATAATCGTGGAACTCTTCGAGATCTTTGCTCTACAGCCCTTCATCGCGCTCGGGCTGCCGCCGCTCGTCGAGGTGCTCGGGACATCACTCATCATCGCCCTCCAGGCCGGTCTCGGGATAGCGTTCCCGTTCGTCTTCCTCTTCTACATCATCATATCCATCCTGGAAGACTCGGGATACATGACCCGGGCGGCCTTCCTCGCCGATAACGCGATGCACCGGGTCGGGATGCACGGCGGGGCGGTCATCCCCCTCACGCTCGCATTCGGGTGCAACGTGCCGGCCATCATGAGTATACGGCTTCTCCGCTCCCGGCGTGAACGGATCATCGCCTCGTTCCTGGTCACAATGGTTCCCTGCTCGGCACGGACGGTCATCATCGCCGGGATCGTGGCAAGTTTCGTCGGTATCGCGGCGGCATTCAGCGTATACGCCATCGTCTTTGTCCTGATCCTTGCTACAGGGCTCGTCCTCTCCCGCGTGACGCCCGGCGAACAGTTCGGGATGATCATGGAGATGGTTCCGCTCCGCAGGCCGGACCCGAAACTCGTGATGAAAAAAGCCTGGATGCGCCTTTCAGAGTTCCTCTTCATCGCGATGCCGCTCCTCCTTGTAGGCAGCGTCGTTCTCGGGCTGCTTGAGTTCTTCGGCGTCATGGGGATCTTTGAGACGCTCGTGGAGCCCTACACCATGGCCTTCCTCGGCCTTCCCGGCTACTCGGCAACAGCACTCATCTTCGGGATTCTCCGAAAAGAGATGGCATTTGAGACGCTTGCCATCCTTGCGGGAACCGCTAACCTCGGGGCGGTGCTCTCGTCGCTGCAGCTCTACATATTCGCAGTTGTGTCCGTCCTCTTCGTCCCCTGTCTTGCGACGATCACGGTTCTCCTGCGTGAAGTCGGGTCACGGATCACCCTTGCGGTCACGGCCTATACAGTCGCTCTCGGGCTCCTGATCGGAGGGCTTATCCACTATCTCCTATCATAACTGGTATAGACGATGTACACCTATGAAACCGGGATCCCACTGATCGATAAGGAGTTCGGGGGGCTACGGGCCGCCTCAAACGTCCTCATCCTGGCGCCGCCCCAGACCTATGCGGAGCATCTCGCCTACCAGATGTCCAGTCCCCGGGCGGGAGAATGGACTGTTGCCATATCGACGGATGAACGCGCAGCAGACGTCATGGGGGCGTTCCGGAGACAGGGTGCAGAGAGGGGGCGGGTCGGGATAATCGATGCGGTCACGAAGAGCTCGGTGCCGACCCTCCAGGATACGGCAAAGGCGAAGTTCGTCACAAGCCCTCTCGACCTGACCAGCATGGGGATCAAGTTCTCCCGGATGGTCGAGGATATGTGGAAAGAAGGGGTGATGGCCGATCCCCCCGGGCCGATGCCCCCACCGATCCGGCTCTGCCTCAACTCGATCTCGACCGTCCTCATGTACGCGCAGCTTGAGGTGACCTACAAGTTCCTCCATGTTGTCACCAACAGGGTGAAGAAACTGGAGGGGATCGGGATCTACACCCTCAACAGCGATTCGTTTGATGGGCGAACCATCTCCATGATCAAGCAGTTGATGAACATGGTCATCGAGGTGAGGGTTGAAGACCAGAAACTACCGGTTGAGCGGGACTTCCGCATCATCGGCATCCGGGGCAGGACGACCCCCTGGATCCGTTACTTCTACGATGACGGAACGCTGACGATTGAGGGATGATGATGGAACCCGTGCTACCGCATCCGGGTTGCGATATTCCCTCCATCCACGGGGTGCGGCATCGATGCTGACGTTTGTGGGCCTCGGGCTTTACGATCTCGGGGATATATCGGTCAAGGGCCTCGAATGTGTAAAGAACGCCGATACCGTCTTCCTTGAAGCGTATACGTCCCGGCTGATGGGAACCGATCTCTCTGCGATGGAGGCGTTCTTCGGGAAGGCGATCCGGGTGCTCGGCCGGGAGGATGTCGAGCAGACCCCCCACGAGATCCTTGAGCTGGCCGCCGCCGGTCGGGTGGCGTTCCTGACGGGAGGAGATCCCATGGTCTCGACGACGCACGCCGATCTCCGGTTGCGCGCGGCCGCAGCCGGGATAGAGACCTCGATCATCCACGCCTCGTCCATATCGAGCGCGGTCTCGGGCCTCTCGGGCCTGCAGAACTATCGGTTCGGGAAGTCCTGTTCGGTGCCGTTCCCCGCTAAGGGCTGGTTCCCGACGACCCCGATCGAGACGGTTGCCGAGAACCTTGCACTCAACCTGCATACGCTCGTCTATCTCGATATCCAGAACGATCGCTA